>PWQI01000395.1 GCA_003556805.1 Trueperaceae bacterium
GATCCGCCGCAGCAGCAGCAAACGTCATCGCCGCCGTCAACGTCGTCTTCCCATGATCCACATGCCCAATCGTCCCCACATTCACATGCGGCTTCGTACGCTCAAACGTCGCTTTCGCCATGATGGATCCTTCCGGCGCCATGCGCCTGCAGCCGACGGCCGTCGGCCCGCGGCTGCAGGTCGACGGCGCTTCGTCGCTACCGAGAAGTCGTTGGAGCTCGTGGACGGGATTGAACCGTCGACCTCTCCCTTACCAAGGGAGTGCTCTACCACTGAGCTACACGAGCCTACACGCGCCTCGGTCGAACGCATCGGCCGGGTGGTGCCCGACCGATCCCCTCACGGGGCGTCCGCCGCGGGCGGCGAACGTGGAGCGGGAGACCGGATTCGAACCGGCGACATTCAGCTTGGGAAGCTGACGCTCTACCAACTGAGCTACTCCCGCGCTCTGCGTTCGGCGGCGGAACCGCCGAACGCGTGTGGTGGGCAGGGCTGGATTCGAACCAGCGTAGGCATACGCCAACGGATTTACAGTCCGTCCCCTTTAACCACTCGGGCACCTACCCATGTCATCCGACGCGCGCTCGCGCGGCGGCCGGACACGACCGAACCTGGAGCCACCCATCGGAATCGAACCGACAACCTTCCGATTACAAGTCGGATGCTCTACCAGTTGAGCTAGGGTGGCATCCCGACGGCGTGTGTCCAGCACGGCCGACGCTCGGGCCCTGCCGGGGCCCTCACGCACGTCCGGAGAGCGAGCGTAGCATCGCCCGAGCCGGGGTGTCAACAGCGCCCCACAGCGGCCTGGTCCCGTCCAGGACGCCAACCAAGGCGAACGCAACGGCGCTCGTCGAAGGACGTGAGGAGCACCGGATGTCCCGGTCGGCTCTGCTATGCTTCCCTCGGAGGTCGGTAGATGCGAATCGGTCCATTCGGTGTGTGGGAGATCCTGATCATCTTGATCGTGGTCCTCCTGATCTTCGGTCCCCGACGGCTGCCCGAGATGGCCAAGGGGCTCGGGCAATCCGTGCGGGAGTTCCGCAAGGAGATGCGGAACATCAAGGACGATTTCAACGTGGACGATGACCGCGACACCCCCGGTCCACGCTCCGGCGTGAGCCCGGCGACGGTGCAAGAGGCGCAGGAGGCACGTGCTCCAGCGAGCGCCGTCCCGAGTGCGCCAGCGGCGGACACGGCCGGTGCGGCCGAGAGCCCGAAGGCCGACGACGAGAAGAAAGGCTGATCACCCCCACGGCGCCCGCGGCGTTGACACGCTTCGGTGCGTCGTGGAGAGGTCGCCGCTGGTGATGCCTCGATGACCCTGTTCGATCACCTCGACGAGTTGCGCAAGCGCGTCTTCGTCGCCGTCGCCGCGTGGCTCGTGGCGTCAGGCGTCATGTTCGTGTTCCGGTTCGACGTCATCGAGTGGCTGAAGCGGCCCTTGCCCGACAACATGACGTTGTCGTACTTCTCGCTGCTCTAGCCCTTCATCACCAGCATGCAAGTCGCCAGCTTCTTCGGACTGGTCGTGGCTGCCCCGGTCCTGATCGCGCAGGTGTGGTGCTTCCTCGCGCCAGGACTCCACGAGGACGAGCGCAAGTACGCCGTCCCGTTCATCCTGCTCGCCGCGCTCGCGTTCGCCCTCGGCGTGGCGTTCGCGTACTACGTCGTCCTCCCGTTCACGGTGCCGATCCTGCTCTCGTTCCTCGGTGAGGCCGCCACCGGCTTCCTGTCGATCGGTCGCTACATCGGCAACCTGATCATGCTGATGGGCGTGTTCGGGATCATGTTCGAGCTGCCCGTCGTAGCGTTCCTGCTCGCCCGCATCGGGCTGATCCGCGCACCGATGCTCGTGGCCACGCGTCGGTACGCGATCGTGATCTTGCTGGTGCTCGCGGCGGCCATGTCGCCCAGCGGCGACCCGTTCAACTTCGCGCTGGTGGCCGGTCCGCTGCTCGTGCTGTACGAGGTGTCGATCATCGTGGTTCGGTTCGCACAGCGTCCAGAACGTCGCGACGCACCCGAACCTGACCCGTTGTGACCGCACGCCCCTGAGCCATCCGTCATAGGCTTGCCCAGCGTGGCGTCACGCCACGGAGGAGGGAGACCGTGCCGCGGCGTCACGCGCGGTACGACCACACCATGGACGAACGAGTCACGCGTCTGCGCGAGCGCATCGACGCGCTGAACATCGAACTCCTGGAGCGGCTGTCCGAACGCGCCGAGGTCGCCGAGGCGATCGGTCGCCTCCAGACGGAACTCGGGATGTCGCACTACGACCCCGTCCGTGAGCAGGCCATGCTCGACGCGCTGACGCACGCGAACCGGGGCCCGTTCAGCGACGCCGTCGTCAAGAGCCTGTTCAAGCAGGTCTTCCAGGCCTCCATGCAACTCGAGCACGATCAAGACAAGACGCGCTACCTGACGTCGCGCCAGACACGCGACGCCGATACCGTCGTTCACGTGGGCGGCGTGCCGATCGGTGGCGAACATCCACCCGTGTTGATCGCCGGACCATGCGCCATCGAGAGCTCCGAGCAGGTAGGCACCATCGCAGCGTTCCTGGCCTCGCGCGGTGTCAGGATCATGCGCGGCGGCGCCTTCAAGCCCCGCACCGACCCGTACAGCTTCCAAGGGCTCGGCGTCGACGGGCTCCGGCTCGGCCGCGAGGCCGCCGATGCGCACGGGCTGGCGTTCGTGACGGAGGTGATGGACGCAGCCGACGTCGTCGCCTGCGCCGAGTACGCCCACATGCTGCAGATCGGCGCGCGCAACATGCAGAACTTCACCCTCCTGCGCGCCGCGGCGCGATCCGGGCGCCCCGTGTTGCTGAAGCGTGGGCTGTCCGCCACGATCGAAGAGTGGGTCATGGCCGCGGAGTACCTGCTACACGGCGGCAACGACCAGGTCGTGCTGTGCGAGCGCGGTATCCGGACCTTCGAACGCTACACGCGCAACACGCTCGACGTCTCGGCGGTCGCGCTCGCCAAGCTCGAGACGCACCTGCCCATCCTCGTCGACGTGACCCACTCGGGAGGTCGACCCGACCTGCTCGTACCGCTCACGAAGGCCGGGCTCGCGGTCGGTGCCGACGGCGTCATGATCGAGGTGCACCCGAACCCAGCGGTCGCCCTCTCCGACAACAAGCAGCAGATCGACTTCGAGGCGTTCGACGCGTACCTCGAAGCGACGCGCTACCACGGTCGCCTGAGCCCGGGCCGGACAGAGCTGTACGGCGCCGAGGGGTAACCTGAGCACATGGACCGGGTGCTGGGATGGTTCTTCAAACAGACGGAGGCCACGCCGACCTACCACCAGGAGCGCTGCCTCGCCACGAAGGCGACGGGCTGCCGGATCTGCGCCGACGAGTGCCCACACGACGCCATCCGGGTCCGCCGCAAGGTCGAGATCGACCCGATCGACTGCACCGGTTGCGGCATCTGCGTGAGCGCGTGCCCGTCGTTGGCGCTCACGCCTCGCGGGCCCGCGGCGCCGAGCGACGTGGCGCTGCGGTTCTCCCAGGTTGCGGGCAACGCGCCGAGCGTGACCTGCCTGGCGCGGTTGCTGCCCACCGACCTGCTTCGGCTCGCCGATGCCGACGGCGTGGTGCGCCTCGGGCGTGGGGACTGTGCCGACTGCGCGATCGGGGCCCCCGACGTGCCCGAGCGGGTCGAGGCGACGGCCATGCGCGCACGCGCCATCGCGGCCGTGCTCTCGCGCGAGCTCCAGGTGCACATCGAGCACACCGAACGCATCGACGTGGAGGTCCAGGACCGCGCCCTGAGCCGCCGCGAACTGCTGCGCAGCGGCTCGACGAGCGCCAAGCGCGTCACCGCCTCGGCACTGGCGCCCCTCGAGAGGCTCGCCGGTCCGGAGCAGACTCCCGGTGCGCGGCCAGCGCTACCCACCGATTGGGTCGACACGCTGGCGCTGTACGACGCCGCCTCCCTGGCCCCCGAGGCGCTGGTGCCGGCCCGCCTCCCGCACGTCGTCGACGGGTGCCTGTTCTGCCCGGCATGCACGGCCGCCTGTCCGACCGACGCGATCCAACGGCGCTTCGAGGACGACGGCGCCACCACGCTGTGGCTCGAGCCGCGCCGCTGTGTCGGCTGCGACGCGTGCCAACAAGTCTGCCCGGTGAAGGTCGTCCGGATGGACGAGCCCGTCACGTGGGAGCGCCTGTCCGCCGAACGGACCGAGCTGGCCCGGCGCGGCGGCGAGGGGCCCCGGGGCACCACGGCGCGCTGACGTCCGCGACCGCCGCCTCGCGTCGAAGCACGAGTCCCGTACGCCCATCACGTACACTGGGGCATGACGGTCGATGACTGGGTCCTCGAAGCGGTGCAGCTCGCCGGCGCCAACGGCGCGACGGTACGCGACGTGCAGCGGCGCATCGACGAGCGCCATTACGAGGAGTTGGCCATCGACACGATCGAGGCGTCGCTGGCGACGTTGCTGAGTTCCGAGCGCGTCACGGAGCAGGACGGCCGCTGGACGTTCGTGCGCAAGACGACCAAGGAAGACGCGCTCAAACGTCTGTTCGGCGACGCGTGACGAGCGACGACCACCCCCAGCTTCGGAGGCACTCGGCATGACGACCACCACACCCTCGCGCCCAACCCCCGCGAGCAGCCGCTCGTTGCAGGACTTCTTCGACCTCGACGCCCTGTACACCGCCGAGGAGCGGATGATCCGCGACAGCGTGCGTGAGTTCGTCCGCGGCGAGATCCTGCCACACGTCGGCGAGTGGTGGCAGGAGGGCGTCTTCCCGGCAGACCTGCCACGGCGCTTCGGCGAGATGGGCATGCTGGGCGTGACGCTACCCGAACGCTTCGGCGGCGCTGGCGCGTCCTACACCGCCTACGGGCTCCTGAACCGCGAGATCGAGTACGGCGACTCGGGCATGCGCTCGTTCGTGAGCGTGCAGTCGAGCCTCGTCATGTACCCCATCCACGCCTACGGCTCGGACGCCATGCAGGAGACCTGGTTGCCGCGGTTGGCGACCGGCGAGGCGATCGGTTGCTTCGCGTTGACCGAGCCCGACGCGGGGAGCGATCCGGGGGCCATGCGGACGCGTTGCCGCAGGGTCGGCTCGGACTGGCTGATCACCGGCGTGAAGCGCTGGATCACCAGCGGCTCGCGCTCCGACATCGCCATCGTGTGGGCCCGCGACGAAGCGGACGCCGTCGTGCGGGGCTTCCTGGTCGAGACCGACCGCGACGGCTTCGCCGCCGTCGACATCAAGACCAAGGCCTCCATGCGCGCCTCGGTCACGAGCGAGCTCTACCTCGACGAGGTCGCCGTCCAGGACGCCAACCGACTGGCCATCGAAGGCCTGCGCGGACCCCTCTCGTGTTTGAACCAGGCGCGCTACGGCATCGCCTGGGGCGTCCTCGGCGCCGGCTTCGCGTGCCTCGAAGAGGCGGCGGCGTACGTCGAGGATCGGCCCGTGTTCGGCGTGCCGCTCGCCAGCAAGCAGCTCGTGCAGGCGTCGTTGGCAGACATGTGGGCCGACTTGACCAAGGGCTCTCTGCTCGCCTTCCACCTCGGCCGCCTCAAGGAGGCGGGCAAGGACACACCGGCACGCGTCTCGATGGCGAAGCGCGACAACGTGCGTGCCGCGCTCAGCGCGGCTCGTGCCGCCCGCGACCTCCTCGGCGGCAACGGCATCACCACCGAGTACGGCGCCATTCGACACATGTTGAACCTGGAGACGGTCGCCACGTACGAGGGCACCGATACCGTGCATACCTTGGTGCTGGGGCGCGAGATCACCGGCCACAACGCGTTCTGACACCGGCACGAACACCCGGCGGACGAGGGCGGCCGCGATCGGGCCGCCGACGTCGGGGTCGTCAGCGGTAGAGGGCGAAGGCCACCCAGGCGATCAGGGTGAGGCCGAACGCGGCTCGCAGGAGATGCCGCCACGCGACCACACGACCGAGGACGAGGGCGGCGTTCACCCGCGACGTCAGCGACGCTCCGACGGCTCCGACGACCGTCAGGAGGAGCGCGACCCAGTGCTCGAAGGCCAGCGCCACGGCCGCCACGGTCAACAACACGGCCACCGCCATGAACGCGATCGCGACCGAGCGCCGGCGATGCGACACCGACCAGGCGCCGAAGGCGTTGACGACCGCGTAGGCTGCGACGAGCACCACGCCGATCGCCGTCATGGCGTCGAAGCGCGCGGCCCTCCGGGGACGAGCGCACGCACCAACGCCTCGCGGTCCATGGCGCTCTCGAGCGTGCTCACCTCGACCCGATCCGCGGCGAGCGCCAATGCCCGCCGCGCCAACCAGCCGTCGGCCATGCCGGCACCGTCCACGACCAACCGGACGGCGTCGACGTCGGCACGCCGAGCGAAGCGACGAACCGCACCGAGGACTTCGGCGTCGACGTCGTTCAGGTCGGCGCGCCAGCGGCGGCCCTCCGCTCGCAGGTCGGCCGGGTCGAGTTGGTGCTGTCCGACGAGCACCTCGCCGGGCCGCGTCAGGCCCGGGGCCAGGCGAGGCTGACACCACCAGGGTGCTCCGGCGAGCGCAACGCGTCGGCCCGCCGCGGCGGGCGGCTGAGCGGTCGCGGGCCGCCACGGTCGCATGGCATCCGAGCGATGCTGCGCCCACGCCCGGCGCACCTGAGCGGCGTCGGGCTGCAGCCGGAGGAGCAGGGGGATGACCTCGTGCTCGATCTCGGGTCCCGTCTCGGGCGGAACGGTGACCAGCCCGGGCGCGCCCGGTTCGGCGCGCGCGAGCACCCCGGCGAGATCGGCCACCCACGGGTCCTGCGAGCTACCGGGCCCAGCGACACCCTCCGGTAGGATCCGCGGCACCACGACCAGGTCGACCTGGTCGAGGGAGCGCAGCGTGGCGCGAGCGAGCCACGCCAACAGGCCATCGGCGGGGTCCAGCGTCGCGCCCGCCTCCACGACGGCGTCCGCCTCGGGCAGCACCACGTCGACGCCGACGGTCGACAGCAACTGCTGCCAGAACGGTCCGTAACGATCCCACGAGATGGTGGTCAGGAAGCCGACGCGCACGAGTCGTCAGTCTAGCACCGCCGCCGCACGCCGCGACGCGTCCGACCACGCTCGGCCGAGCCTCAGCGCGGCCGCCTTGTCGAGGAACTGGTTGCCGTTGCCGCACTTGGGCGAGAGCACGCAGCGCGGACAACCGGCGGCGCACGGACAGCGCGCCAGCAGCTCGAGCGCGCTCTCCAGCCAGGTGTCGAACACGGCGGCCCCGGCTCGGGCATAGCCGACGCCGCCGGGATGACCGTCGTACACGAACACGGTCGCGCGGCCGTCGGGCGGGTAGCTCGGGTACGACACGCCGCCGACGTCGGCACGCTCGCACAACACGAAGGCAGGGAGCAGGCCAATCAGCGTGTGCTCGAGCGCGTGCATCGCGGCGCCGAGCACGCCCGCTGCGACCGCATCGGCGACCTCGTCGACCACGAACCACAGCGCCTGCGTGTCGTACGACACCTCGGGCAGGTCGAGCGGACGCTCGTCGAGGACGCCTCGCTGCCGGAAGCGTCGCCGCACGTAGCCGGTCACCACGGTGCGCACGCGGACGCGCCCCGTCATCACACCGGGCGGCGGCCGCGACATCACCGCGGCGTCGCCAGCATGCTCGCGCCCGCGCCGTCCCTCGGGCCAGACCTCGAGCACCTCGACGTCGGTCTCCGAGCGCGCCTGGGTGTAGTAGTCCTCGATGTGCGGCAGCAAGAGCGCCTCACCGCGCTCCAGATCGAGCCGAGCGGACACGTAGGCCTCGCCCTGGTGGAGGTACACCGCACCAGGGTGCAGCTCGCGCAGCGCCTCCGCGCCGTCCACCATGCCCAGCGTGCGACCGTCGACGTCGCGCAACCGGACGCGGCCGGGCCCGAGTCCACCGCGCACGCGCACCGCCCGGTGCGGGTAGCGGCGCACGCTGACCCAGCGATCCGCGCCGTCGCGGAGCAGCCCCGGGACCGTCGCCAGGTCGAGCCACGGCGCGACCACCGCTTCGCCCTGCGCGAGCGGCCGTTCGGCGGCAGCGCAGCGCACGTGGAGCGGGTGGAGCTCGTCGTTCCACGGGTCGGCGATCGCGTCCTCCGGCTGGCCGTCGAGGAGCCGGTCGGGGTTGAGCAGGTAGAACTCGTCCAACGGGTCGGGGCCCGGGATCCACAGCGTCAGGCTGCGGGCCTCGCCGCGACCCGCGCGACCGCTGCGCTGCCAGAAGGCCGCCTGCGAGCCCGGGTAGCCCACCAGCACCACGGCGTCGACGCCACCGACGTCGACGCCGAGCTCGAGGGCGCTGGTGGCCACCAACAGCCGCACGTCGCCGTCGCGGAACCCCGCCGCGATGCGCTCGCGGTCCTCCGCGGTGTAGCCGCCGCGATAGCTCAGGATCGCCGCCTGGAGCGCCGGCGGCGCCAGTTGGACCGCGTAGCGCCGCACCAGCTCGGCGCCGCGCCGGGTGTTGCTGAACACCAGCGTCTTGACGCCGGCCCGCGCCAGCGCGACACCGAGTTCGGCGGCCTCGATCGCCGCGCTGCGTCGCCGCGACGCGTCGCCGGGCAGGTCGGCCGGGCGCCACACCACCACCTCGCGCGGCCCGCGCGGCGCGTCGTCCTCGACGAACGCCAGCGCCGAACGGCCGCAGAGCCGCGTCAGGTGCGCGGCGGGGTTCCCGATCGTCGCCGACGTGGCGATGACCTGGGGCGCACCACCGTGGACGTCTGCGAGGCGCAGCGCGCGCCGCACCACGTTCGCGACGTGGACGCCGAGGACGCCGCGGAAGGCGTGCACCTCGTCGAGCACCAACCAGCGCAGCGACGACAGGAAGCGGTGCCACGCGTCGTGGAACGGCAGGAGGCCGTAGTGGAGCATGTCCGGGTTGGTGATGATCACGCGTGCGCTCTGGCGCGCCGCCCGGCGCGCGTCTGGTGGCGTGTCGCCGTCGTAGCGCACGATCGCGTCCGCAGCCAGGCCGAGGCTCGCCGCCGCGGCGCGCCAGCGCACCAGCTGATCGGCCGCCAGGGCCTTCGTGGGCATCACGGCGAGCGTGGTTCCGCCGTCGCGCAGCGCCTGCAACGCGGGGACCTGATAGATCAGGGACTTGCCCGATGCCGTGCCCGTCGCGACCACCACGTCGTTCCCGGCCGTGAGCGCGCGCAGGGCCGCCGCTTGGTGTCCGTACGGGTGCACGCCGAGTCGCTCGAGCAGAGCGTCCCACGGTGGGCCGGCGTCGCCGTGCCGGGCGCGCCGAGGGGGTAGGAAGGCGTGGGCGCGCACCTGCACGTGCCCGTCACCGACACCGGCCAGCCAGGCATGAAACGACTCGCTCTCGGCCAGCACACCATCCTTCACCCGCCGAGGCTACCGCGCCTGGAGCCGGGCGCCTGCTAGACTCGCTCCGCGCATGGCCGTCATCGTGTTCGTCGTCGCCCTCGTCTACGTCGCCATCGCCGGAGCCCTGGGCCTGGCGCTGGCGCTGCGGCGTCAGGATCCGCCAGCGTCCACGTCGAGCGGCGACTGGCCGGACGTGGACGTGGTGCTGCCGGCCCGCAACGAAGCCGAGCGGCTCCCTACCGCGCTGGCCGCGCTCGCGGCTCAGGACTACCCCGGCCGCTTCCACGTATGGGTGGTCGACGACCGATCCGAGGACGCGACGTCCGAGATCGCCCGGCGCGCGGCCGAGGCGGACGCGCGCTTCACGCTTGTCAGCGTCGCAGCACCGTCGCGTCGCATGGCACCGAAGGTGCACGCCGTCGCGCGTGGCGTCGCCGCTGGTTCGGCGGCGTGGATCGCCACCACGGACGCGGACTGCGCCCATCGACCTGGTTGGCTGCGGTCGCTCGTCGGCACCGCCCGGCCCAGCGACGTGCTGATCACCGGCTACGTCGAGACCGCCCGCCACGGCGCAGCCCGCGGCCTGCTTGGGCACGTCGAGGCGCTCGACTGGGTGTCGCTGATGCTGACGAACCGTGCGCTGCTCACGTACGGCCTCTCCGTCGCCAGCTCGGCCAACAACCAGGCGTACCGTCGCGACGCCTTCGCACGAGCCGGCGGCTTCGGCGTCACCGGACGGGCGCCGTCGGGCGACGAAGACCTGCTCGCGCAGCGACTCGGTGCCTTGCCGGGCGCAACGGTGACGTTCGCCGACGCGCCCCAGGCGCGCGTACTCACGGCGGCGACCGGTTCCTGGGCGGCGTTCCTGCAGCAGCGGCGGCGCTGGGTGTCGCGCTACCACCACCCGCAGCACTACCGGCCGGGCTTCCTAGCTGGCATCGTGTTGCTCGGCCTCCACAGCACCACGCTCGCGCTGGCGACGCTGAGCGCACCCTGGTGGAGCGCCGGCCAGGTCTGGGTGCTCGCGGCCTGGACCTCGGTCCTCTTGGTCGTCGTGCCGGGCATGCACGTCGGCCTCGCGCGGCTCGGCCGACGGGACCTGATGGGCTGGCCCGTGCTCGCGTGGGCGCTGCTCCACCCGTTCTTCATCGCCGCGGTGTCGGTGTGGTCGTTCGTGCGCCCAGGATCGTGGCGCGCCGGGGCCGGCGGCTACCGGCGGCGCTGGTGGCGCGCGTGGTGGTGGCGCACGCGCCGTCGCCGCGTATGGCCGGGTACGCGCTGATGCCGCGTGAGCGTCGCGCGCGGCCGACTGCGTGGCGACGCACCGGTGGTAGCCTCGTGGTGAGATGCCAGCCGCGCTCCGCGCACGCTCGACGAGGCGCGCCAGCGCCGCTCGGCCGAGGAGGCGCTTGACATGAAGGTGTTCGTCTTGGGTGGTGACGGCTTCTGCGGCTGGCCCACCGCGTTGCACTTGTCCGACCTGGGCCATGAGGTCGTGATCGTCGACGACCTGTCCCGTCGCACGATCGAGCACGAACTCGAGGCCTACTCGCTCACGCCCATCACGCCACTCGGAACGCGCTTGCGTGTATGGCACGAACTCGGTGGGCACGAGATCCGCTTCGAGCGCCTGGACGTCGCGCGCGAGTACGAGCGGCTGCTGGCGCTGATCGAAGGCGAACGGCCCGACGCGATCGTGCACTTCGCGGAGCAGCGCGCGGCGCCGTACTCGATGAAGTCGAGCCGCCACAAGCGCTACACCGTCGACAACAACCTCAACGCCACGCACAACGTGCTCGCGGCGATCGTCGAGAGCGGCCTCGACGTGCACCTCGCGCACCTGGGCACGATGGGCGTGTACGGCTACGGCACCGCCGGCATGAAGATCCCCGAGGGCTACCTGCCGGTCGAAGTCGTGACCGACGACGGCACGCGCGTCCGGCAGGAGATCCTCTACCCCACCAACCCCGGCTCGATCTACCACATGACCAAGACGCAAGACCAGCTCTTCTTCGCGTACTACGCCAAGAACGATCAGGTGCGCATCACCGACCTGCACCAGGGCATCGTGTGGGGCACGAACAAACCGCAGATCCTGCGCGACGAGCGCCTGATCAACCGCTTCGACTACGACGGCGACTACGGCACGGTGCTGAACCGCTTCCTGATGCAGGCCGCGGTCGGTTACCCGCTCACCGTGCACGGCACCGGCGGGCAGACCCGGGCGTTCATCCACATCCGCGACACGGTGCGTTGCGTGCAACTCGCGCTGGAGCACCCACCGGAGCGCGGCGAACGGGTGCGGATCCTGAACCAGATGACCGAGACGCACCGCGTTCGCGACCTGGCACAGCTCGTCGCGAGCCTGACCGGCGCGCACGTCGAGCTGGTCCCGAACCCCCGCAACGAGGCTGCCGAGAACGAGTTGCACGTCACCAACGACCTGTTCCTCGACTTGGGGCTGCAACCGACCACGCTCAGCGATGGGCTCCTGGGCGAGGTCACCGACGTGGCGCGACGCTACGCACACCGGGCTGACCTCTCCAAGATCCCCTGCACCAGCACCTGGACGAAGCTCCAGCGCCCCGGCACGCCGAGTGCCACCGAGTCCGAGGAGCGCCGCTCCGACGCCGCACGCCCAGAAGTCGACGAGGAGGCCATCGGCCGCACCTGAGCGGCCCAGGGTCCACGCATGCGCATCGCACTCTTCACGGAGACGTTCCTGCCCAAGATCGACGGGATCGTGACGAGGCTGGTGAGGACGCTCGACCACCTCGCCGACCTGGGCCACGAGGTGCTCCTGTTCGCACCGCACGATCCGCCGTCGTCGTACGCCGGGCATCGCGTGGTCCCCGTGCCGGCGTTCTCGTTCCGACCGTGGTACCCCGAGCTGTTCCTGGGATTGCCACGACCACGCCTCGGCCGCGAACTCGACGCCTTCGCGCCCGACGTGGTGCATGTGGTGAACCCGGTCATCCTCGGCCTGTGGGGCACGATGGTGGCGCGCCAGCGCGACCTGCCGCTGTTGGCCAGCTTCCACACCGACATCACCCAGTACGCGGTGCACCTGCGGCTCGCGTTCCTCGGCCCGATCTCGCGCGTGTTCCTGCGAGACGTCCACAACCAGGCGCACGTGAACCTGTGCACGTCGCAACCGATGGTCGACTCGGCGCGGGCCCTCGGCATCCGGCGCGTTCGCCTGTGGCCGAAGGCCGTCGACACGGAGCGCTACCATCCTGGCCGGCGCGACCCAGCGATGCGCGCTCGGCTCAGCGGCGGCCACCCCGACGCGCCGCTCATGCTCTACGTCGGCAGGCTCTCGCACGAGAAGCGACTCGCCTGGCTCCTCGAGCCGTTGCGCCGCATGCCCGGCGTGCGGCTCGCGTTCGTGGGTTCGGGCCCAGCGGAGGCCGAGCTGCGAACGCGTTTCGAGGGCACGCCGACGACGTTCATGGGCTACCTGGCGGGCGACGCGCTGGCGGCGGCGTACGCCTCGGCCGACGTGTTCGCCTTCCCCTCGGACACCGAGACGCTCGGGTTCGTGGCGATGGAGTCGATGGCGTCCGGCGTGCCCGCCGTCGGCGCGCGCGCCGGCGGTGTCCCGGACGTGATCCAGCACGAGGAGAACGGCCTGCTGTTCGAGCCCGGCGACACCGACGACCTCACCGAGCAGTTGCGCCGGCTGCTCTTCGACACCGAGTTGCGCACGCGCCTCGCGCACGCCGCCCGCGCCGACATGGAGCGCTGGTCGTGGCGCGCCTCCACCGAAGCGCTGGTGTCGTACTACCGCAAGGCGCGCGAGGTCCACGCGCGCTTCGAGCCCCCGAGCGACGCGCGTCAGACGCGCGGCACCACCGTCGGCCCGCGGGGCGAGTCGAAGACGTCGACCTCGGTGCGGTAGGCGCGCTCGAGGCGGGAGCGCACCAACACCTGCCGCACGGTGCCGGCCGCGACCACGCGGCCGTCGGTCAGCAGCAGCATCCGGTCACAGGCCCGCGCAGCCAGGTTGAGGTCGTGGATGACGAGCAGGACCCCGACACCGTCGGCGGCCGCTTGGCGCGCAGCGCGCAGCAACTCCGCCTGGTAGCGCAGGTCGAGATGGCTGGTGGGCTCGTCGAGCACGAGCACCCGCGGGCGCTGCGCCAGCGCCCGCGCCAACACCACGCGCTGACGCTCACCGCCCGACAGGTGCTCCACGGGTCGCTCCGCCAGACCCCACACGCCCGTCTGCCGCATCGCGCGCTCCACCTCGGCCTCGTCCTCGGCACTCGGACCACGCCACGCGCGGACGAACGGGGTCCGTCCCATGCGCACGACCTCGCCGACGAGGAACCCCTCCGGCAGCGTCGCCGCCTGCGGCATCACCGCCAGGCGGCGCGCCAACGCGCGCCGACCCAAGCTCGCCAGCGGCGCTCCGTCGACCCACACGCTGCCCGACTGGACGGCCAACACCTTGCTGATCACGTGCACCAGCGTGGACTTCCCCGCGCCGTTCGGTCCGATGACGCCGAGGACCTCGCCGGCGCGCAACGCCAGGTCGACGCCGTGCAACACGGATCGCGCGCCGTACCCGGCGTGCACGCCCTCCAGGCGCAGCACGTCGGGCGCGTCGGCGGCCATGAGCGCGCCGGTCGGCCCGCGGCCCGCTGCGACGCTGGACCCCACGACGTCCGTCATGCCGCGCTCCGACGCCGCAGCAACACGAGGAAGAAGGGCGCACCAACCAGCGCGGTGACCACGCCCACCGGAAGCTCGGCGGGTGCGATCACGGTGCGCGCCACCAGGTCGGCGAGCACCATGAAGCCGGCGCCCCACACCGCCGCGAGCGGCACGAGGCGACGATGGTCCGGGCCGAACGCCAGCCGGACGGCGTGCGGCACGACCAAGCCCACGAAGCCGATCACGCCCGCGACGCTGACGGCCGCGGCGGTTGCCAGCGTGCCGGCCAACACCACGCCAAGCTTGAGCGCCTCGACCGACACGCCGAGGTGGGCGGCGGCGAGCTCGCCGAGTTGCAGCACGTCGAGCGCACGCGCGGCGGCGAGCATGCCGGCGGCGGCAACGAGCACGAGCGGCAGCAGGCTACCGACGCGGTCCCACGACGCGAACGCCAGGCTCCCCAGGAGCCAGGTGAGGATCCCGGCCGCCTGCTCGCGCGCGGCGAGCAGCACGAACGACGTCCCGGCGGCCAGACACGAGCCGATCACGACGCCGGCTAGCACCAGCGGCACCACCGGTAGGGTCCAACCGCGCCGAGCCAGCGCCACCACCGCCAGCACCGTCAGCGTCGCCCCGACGAACGCGGCGGCGCTCACGCTGAAAGCGCCGAGCACGCCGAGCGTTCCACCCGCCACCATCACCAACGCGGCGGCGAAGCCCGCGCCGCTGGCGGCGCCGAGGAGGTACGGGTCGGCCAACGGGTTACGGAACACGCCCTGGAAGCCCGCGCCCGCCAGCGCCAAGGCGGCCCCGACGAGCGCAGCCAACACCACGCGCGGCAACCTGATCTGCCACACGATCGTGTCGATCACGCGCTGGCCTGCGTCGACGGACACGCTCGGCGCCAGGCCCAACGCAGCGCGGACGCTCCCCTCGATCCCCCGCACCGTGGCGGCCGTGACGTCGGCGGGGCCGATCCGCACGCTGCCGATGCCGGCGGCGAGCACCACCACCAGGGCCAGGGCGAGGGTCGACAGCGCCAAGGGGCGGGTCAGGCGCCGCACCGCGACGCCAGCGCTGCTCACGCGAGCCACGCTCACGCCGTCAGCTCCTGTGGCAGCGTCGTCAGAACACCTCCGGGTGCAGGATGCGGGCCAGCAGTTGCAGGGCCTCGCCGATGCGGGGGCCGGCCCGGCTCACGACGTCGCTCTGGTCCTGCGTGAGCTCGACCACGCGTCCGTCGACTACCGCCGCGATCCCGGCCCAGCCCGGGCGGTCCGCCACCATCGCGGCGCTCACGCCGTACGGGGCGTCGGCGAGGACGATCACCTGGGGATCGGACGCGACCACGAACTCGGGATCGACGAGCGGGAAGTCGCCGAGCTCGGCTGGCACGATGTTGGCGCCCCCAGCGAGCGCGATGAGGGTGCCGATGAAGCCGTCGGGTCCGACGCTGTACGGTGACGGGTCGACCTCGTAGAACACGGTGGGGCGCTCTCGGCCGGCGACCAGAGCGGCCACACCGTCGAGTTCGCCGCGCAGCCGCCCACGCAGCAGCGCCGCCTCGTCCGGTGTTCCGAGCAGCAGCGCGAGGCGATCGATCACCTCGAACACCTCCTCGAGACGCTGTGGGGTGCCGGCGTAGACGGGGATGCCGAGCGGCGCCAAGGCGTCCGCCGCGCCGCTGTACTCGTCGACCAACACGAGATCGGGGCGCAGGGCGACCAGCGCCTCGAGGTCGGGCGCGAAGGCGCTGCCGAGTTCGGGAAGGTCGAGCACGACGAGCGGGAAGTTGCTGAACGTGTCGCGGCCCACGAGCCGCTCGCACGCACCCAGCGCACACACCGTCTCGGTGTGGCTCGGGACCAGCGAGACGACGCGCTGCGGTGCCGCCTCGAGTCGCACCTCGCGGCCGAGGTCGTCGACGACGGTGACTGGCCAGGCCGCGAACGCGACCCCCAGCCACGTCAGGGTCGAGACGAGGGCGACCAACATGGCCGTACGCGCCACGCGAGGGTGAAGGAGTCGGTCGGGTGTCTGGGTGGATCGCATCACAAGGCCTCCGGAGGCGCTTGCGAGTCGGGAACGTCCGTCGACTGGGTCGACCGGACGGCAAGCGAACGACCGTAGCCGCCGCGTGCTGCCCTTCCTCGTCCGCGCAAGGGGTGCAGTCGTCCACGCGTGGCATTCGGACTCGCCCCGTGAGGGGACCACCGTTGCGGGACAGCGCCGGGTTCACACCGGACTTCCCCACACGCGAACGTCTGCAGCCTACGCCGAGCCAGGCGGCTGGTCAACGGCCGCTGCGCCCTTCGCACGGCGCCGGGCGCCGACCCGTGGTAGTTTTCGCGCGTGCTGCGCCTCGACGACCTCCCGGCGCTCACGCGCACCGACGCCGCCGCGTTCACGCCACCACCGCGCTTCGGCACCGTCGACCTGGCCGGCTTCCGCACACCGCACCCGAGCCAGGCGTTGGCGAAGGAGCGCGTACGCGCCTTCGCCAGCGCCTGCCGCGATCGTGACGAGCGCACCCCAGGGTGGTGGCCGTTCGCGCGCCGCACCCGCGACGTCGGACGAAGCGGCCTCTACCTCGACGGAGGCTTCGGGGTCGGCAAGACCCACCTGCTCGCGGCGGCGTACGCCCTCGCCCCGACGTCGTCGAAGCGCTACGTGTCGTTCCAGCAACTCGTGCACGTGATCGGCGTGTTGGGCATGCCGGCCGCCAAGGAGCGCATAGCGCACGTGCGCCTGCTGTGCCTCGACGAGTTCGAGCTCGACGACCCGGGCAACACGCTCATCGTGAAGACCTTCCTCGCCGCCGTGTTCGAGCGCGGTGGGTCGGTGATCACCACGTCCAACACCGCCCCGGAAGCGCAGGGGCGGGGACGCTTCGACGCTGAGCACTTCCGGCGCGAGATCCAGTCGATCGCGGAGCGCTTCGAGGTCGTGAGCATCGACGGCCCCGACGCCCGCACCAGCACCGACGAGGGCGGCATCATGCGCCCGGACGAACTCCCGAGCGGCAGCGCCCATCGGGTTCGGACCGATTGGGACGCTCTGCTGGCCCACCTCCGGCGCCACCACCCGGCGCGCTACCGCGCCCAACTCGAGATGGTGGATGGCATCGCCGTGGCCGGGGCGCGGCGGCTCGACGACCAGAACGACGCGCTGCGCTTCGTGCACTTCGTCGACACCCTCTACGACCTGCGCGTCCCGCTGTGGCTCGCGGCGCCGGACGGCGCCACGGAGGCCGCCGCGCTCGACGAGCCGTTCGACCTGTTCGCCCCGAGCTATCGGGACGGTGCGTACGCGAAGAAGTACCGGCGCTGCGCGTCGCGCCTCGCGGAGGTGTCGCACGAGGCGCGTGCGCTGCATGCCGCCGCGGCGCACCCGCGGCGACGCGACGCTCGGGCTCGAGCGTCGACCTAGGCTCGCCCGCGCGCCGCGCCTGCCGCCGCCCCGGCGGCGCCGGCCCCCTCGCCGGCGCCAACCGTCTCGAGCAGGTCGTCGGCGATGCGCGCTGCCGCGCCGGCGGGACCCATGCGAGCAGGTCCCTCGCGCTCCGCGTCGCGACGGTGTGGGCCGGGCTCGAGTGCGGCACCGACGGCGCTCGCGATCGCCACGCCGTCCGCAGCGACGACCCGCAGTGCGGGGCCGAGCAGGCGCAGCTGGTTGGCGATGAAGGCGTGGCCGTGGAGCGGCGGTTGCGCGAAGGTCACCACCGGCAACCCGAGCCCCGCCGCCTGCTCCTGCGCCGTCCCCGTCGTCCCTACGGCGACCTGCGCGCTGGCGAGCACGTCCGCGAAGCGCTGCGCGAGCCACCACACCTCGGCGTCGCCGTGGCGCCACGCGGCCAGCAGGCCGCGTTCGTCGCGCTGGACGCTCACCCACCCGGGTGGTGGTGATGGTAGCCGGTCGTGCGTCCAGGCCACCAGACCGACGACCGGCCCGCAGGCCGTGAGGGCGTCCAGCATGCGAAGGGCGCTCGTGAAGGCGTGCTCGCGCGAGCCCGGCAACAGGGCGACCACCCGCCTGCCCGGCAGCCCAGCGATCGGTCGCCCGCCGTGGGCGCCGTCCATCATCGGGTTGCCCAGCCAGCGGGCGTGCGCGACGCCGCGGGAACGCAGCCATGCGGCGGTGTCGCCGTCGCGCGGGTACACGGCGAGGACGCGGCCGCGCATCAGACGGCGCTCGACGGAGTGGATCCCCTCCATGAAGCGTCGAGGGCCGAGCGAGAGTCGTCCCGGTACGCGCATACGGACCGACACGAGCGTCTGCACGACGCTGCGCGGGGCGTCGACGAGGCTCGCGAGCGCGTGGGCGTACACG
Organism: Trueperaceae bacterium; assembly: GCA_003556805.1. Taxonomy (GTDB): domain Bacteria; phylum Deinococcota; class Deinococci; order Deinococcales; family Trueperaceae; genus CSSed10-48. The sequence goes on from PWQI01000395.1 coordinate 18,329, forward strand.
TCGCCGACGACGACGACGTGCTCCGCCTCGGCGCCGCGCAGCGCCCGGCACTGTGCCAGCGTGAGCCGCACCAGCCCCGCGCGCAGGTCGGACCACAGCAGGCTGGGGGCGTGCATCGTGAGCCCCGCGGAGGGCAACCGCACCCGCGGATCGAGCAGGTCGACGCCGGACGCCGCGAACGCCGCGCCGGTCCCCACCAACGGCAGCGCCGCGAGATCGAGGGCCGGCCGGCGCGCGTGCACCGCGCTGGCGATCCTGGCAGCGACGTGGTCTTCGCCGTGACCGTTCGAGACGAACAACCAACGACCGGCGCCCCTCACCAGCGCCGACCGCGCCTCAGCGCTCGGCCGCCCGACGCACCACCAGTGCGTACAGCGGATCGCCTTCCTCCGGGACGTGACGCAAGACCTCGGCCGGACCGAACCGTGCCGCCTCGGTGAGGTAACAGCGGACCAGCCGATGGTGCGCCGCGTCGTCCGAGGCGCGCCACGCCAGCACCGCCTTGGTCGGGAACATCCGGGTCGAGAACGCGACCACGAAGGGGGCCTCCGGCTTCAGCACGCGTGCGACCTCGCCGAACAGCTCGACCGGGCGGGTGAGGTACTGGACCGACACGGTGCACACCGCGCCGTCGAAGTGCTCGTCGCCGAAGGGCAAGGTCGGGTCGGCATTGACGTCGTGGATCAGGGCCTCGTCCACGCGCGGGTTGCGGCGCAACTCCTCCGCGTTCAGCCCCAGCCCGACGACGTGCTCCACGTGCTCCGGGAGGTGCGATTCGATGCCGGCGAGCAGGTCCAGCACGTGGCCGCCTGGCGGCATCAGGGTGCGGTACCAGTCGCGAGCGGCTGCTCGCGCCTCGTCGTCGATGTGGGAGTCCACTCGCGGCGTCTCGTAGAAGACCGCGTCGGGCCGTTCGTCGTGCCGCCGGAAGAACTCCGGGAACATCTCCGTCATGGCGACATTCTGACGCATGCGAAGCCGCTCGCGATGGGGGCGCGCTCACGGTTCAGGAGGCCTCGTCCGCCCGATCGAGGGCGGGGCCCTCGCCCCAGCGCAGCTTCAGCCTGAGGACCTCGAACGCGCTGCGCTCGCTCGCCACGAGGTTGACGGCCTCGGCGGCGGCGGTCACGTCGATCCTCTCGCCGGCGCGCAGGTCGACCCGCTCCTGGCCGTCGATCACGAGCGCCATCTCATCGACCTGGCTGAGCAGCTCGAGCCCGAGCGTGCTCCTGCCGGAGAGCACGATCGGGCGGTTCGTCAGGCTGTGCGGTGCGATGGGCGTGACGACCATGGCACGCAGCTCCTGGGCGAGGATGGGCCCTCCCAGCGACAGCGAGTAGGCGGTGGAGCCGACCGGCGTCGACACGACCACGCCGTCGGCGCGGTACTCGGTGGCGACGTGCCCGTCGACCGACAGCCGCAGCCGGGCGAGGCGCGTCATGACGCCTTGGTTCAGCATGACGTCGTTGAGCGCATAGCGCGCTTGGGGGTCGTGTTGGACTCGGATCTCGAGCATCATCTTGGGCGACAGCGGCCACGACGGCGCATGCCCGCCGGTGGCGTAGCGCTCGACCTCGTCGGCGCCGAAGCCCGCCAGGAAGCCGAGCTTGCCGAGGTTGACGCCGATCACAGGCGTCGCCGCTCCGACGAGTCGTCTGGCGGTCGACAGCAGGGTGCCGTCGCCTCCGACCGCGACGACGAGATCGGCCTCGAGGTCGCGCAGTGGCCGGTCGCCCGCCAGGTCGAGGACGACCTCGGCCCCGGCCTGCCCGAACGCCTCGGCCAGACGCACGGCCACGGGATGGGCAGCCGGTTTGAAGCGCGTGCTGACCACGGCGACGCGCCGCAGGTCGTGCGCGGGGCGCTCGAAGCGAGGCGGCGTCACGACCGCACCGCTCGCGCGTCGCTCGGCGCCGTGCCGGCGTCGCCGGCACGGATCGAGGCCAGGACCCGCTCCACCACCTCATCCAAGTCGAGCCCGTCGGTGTCGACGTGGACGGCGTCGGCGGCGGGTGCGAGTTGGCGCGCATCGCCCTCGTCGCGACGCGCGATGGCCGCCGCGACGGCGGCGAGGTCGGCGGCGCGCTCGCCGACTCGGCGCCGCGCCCGCTCGTGGGCCGAGGCGGTGAGGTAGAACTTGTGGCGCGCCTCCGGGAACACGACCGACCCCATGTCGCGACCGTCGATCGCGAACGGCGGCGGCACCCGCCGCAGCTGCTCCGACACCCACGCGCGCACCTGCGGATGCCCGGCGACGGTCGACACGACGGCGTCGACGTGATCCGTGTGGAGCTCCGACGTCACCGATCGGCCATCGACCAGCACGTCGTTGCCGGTGACATCCGGTCGGAGATCGACCACATGCACGCCGAGCAGGTCCAGGACGGCGTCCTGGTCGCCAGCGTCGGTGCCGCTGCGCGCGACCAGGTGGGTCGCCGCCCGGTACAGCAGGCCGCTGCTGACGAAGGGGATGCCCAGAGCAAGCGCGACGCGCTGGGCCACCGACGACTTCCCCGAGGCGGCGGGTCCGTCGAAGGTGATCACGCCGGGCTCGCGCGCGCCGCGATC
>PWQI01000212.1 GCA_003556805.1 Trueperaceae bacterium
CGCGTCCAGCACCCGGCGCGTGCGGGGGTTGCCGAGCCTCCGACGCAGGCGCAGCGTGGCCTCGCTCAGCGCGGCCTTGGTCGCCGCCACCCCGTCGCGTTCGGCCGGCGAGCGCACGTAGCCCTCGAACACGCGCGCGATCCGGTCGTCGAGCGTGGCCTCGAGCACGGCCAGGGGTGCGCCGTGCATGGCGTCCAGGAGCGCCGGCGGGAGGGTCCGGCGGCCCACGAAGCGCGACTCGTCCTCGACCACGACCAGCCTGGAGCGGTGGAGTCGGAGCGCGCTGGCGATCTCGTGCTCGAACGTCGGCTGCGCTGGCTGGTGACAGGGCGTCGCGCCGAAGCTGCTGCCGCGATGGTGCGCGAGCCGCTCGAGGTCGAGCACGAACGGACCGGACGCGGCTCCGTCGTCCAGGGTCTCGAGCAGCTCGGTCTTGCCGGCGCCCGTGAGGCCCGTGAGCACCAGCAGCGGCACCCGCGCTACCGCCGCTGGGAGGGTCTGCGTCAGGTGGCGCCTGACCGCCTTGTAGCCTCCGGCCACGGGACGCGCGTGGGGGAGGTCGATGAGCTCGGTCGCCAGGCGACTGCGCAGGCCGCCGCGCCAACACACGACCGCCGTGGGTCCGTGCATGGCCACCTCGCGCCAGGCCGCGATGCGGGCCGGGAGCGTGGCCTCGGTGATCTCCCACCCCAGGGCGAGCGCTGCCTCTTGGCCGGCGCGTGCGTAGCACAGGCCCACCTGATGCCGTTCTTCGTCGCTCAACAGCGGCAGGGCGTGGGCACGGGGCAGGGCGCCGCGCGCCAGCTCGACCGGCGAGCGGACGTCGATGATCGCCAGCGGCGGTTCGCGCGCTCCGACGGGGTAGAGCGCGTCTGGTTCGAGGATGCCGGCCACGCCCGTCATGGTGCCACGAGCAGGCCGAGCAGTCCGCCCGCCACGATCAGCAGCGCGGGGTGCGGATCGCGGCGGAGCGACACGACCACCGCTGCCACCGCGATCGCCAGCAGCGGCGCGTTGCCCCACGCGGTCGGTGCGACGGCCAGCGCGGTCGGCGCGAAGTCCCACACGACGAGGGCGAGCAGCGCCACGACGACGGGGCGCACGCCCGCCAGGAAGCGCTGCAAGGCAGTGCGTTCGCGGTAGCGGGCGTACAGTCCCGCCAGGGCCAGCATCGCCAGGATGGTCGGCGCCGTGATCGCGAGCAGGCCGACGGCGGCGCCGGGCACGCCCGCCACCTGGTAGCCGACGTAGCCGGCGAGCTTCGTGGCGATCGGTCCGGGCAGGGCGTTGCCGAACGCGAACGCGTCGAGGAAGGCCTCGCGCGTGAGCCAACCCCGGAGATCGACCACCTCCACCTGGATGAGCGGGATCATCGACGGGCCGCCGCCGAAGCCGAAGAGCCCCGCGCGGCCGAACGAGACGAAGAGCTCCCACAGGTCGATCACGTGCGCCTCGCCACGACGAGGCCGACGAAGCCGCCGGCCACGATGAGGAGCGCGGGGTGCACGTCGGCCAGTGCGGCCAACGCAAATGCACCGAGCGCCAGGGCCCAACGCCACGCGCGCTCGTACCGATCGGCGCCGCGCAGGGCTGCCGGCGCGAAGCCGAGCACGACCAGCACGAGCAGTGCGATCACCACGGGTCGGAGGCCTGCCAGGAAGCGTTCGAGCAAGGGTAGGTCGTGTGCGCGCGCGAAGAGCGCCGCCAGCGCGACCATCGCGAGGATGGTCGGCAGTGTCAAGGCGAGGAGCGCGACCGCCGCGCCGGGCCATCCGGCCACTCGGTAGCCGACGAACCCAGCCAGCTTCGTGGTGATGGGTCCGGGGAGCGCGTTGCCGAACGCGAAGGCGTCGAGGAAGCCCTCGCGCGTGAGCCAGCCGCGCTGGAGCACCTCGCGTTCGATCAGGGGTATGAACGCGGGTCCGCCGCCGAAGCCGAAGACGCCCACCTTGCCGAAGGCCAGCGCGAGGTCGCGGAGGCGCCGCGCGAGCGGCGGCGGTGCGCCCGGAGGCGGGGAGGTCGGAGCCCGTCCCGCCGGGTCGGTGGTCAGCCGAGTAGCCACGTGAGCCCCCACAGCGTGAGCATGCCGGTGCCGAAGGTCGCGAGGATGCCGCGCGTGCGCCAGGCGACGAGGCCGGCGACCAGCCCGGCGATCAGCCGCAGGTCGAAGGGCCCGATCGCCGCCCCGGACGGTTGCGCGAGCGCGGGAGCGACGATGGCGGCGAGGACGGCCGGCGGCACGTACCGCAGCGCGCGTTGCACCAGCGGCCGCAGGGGCGTGCGATCCGCCGCCAGCAGGAACGAGCCACGCAAGGCGAAGGTCACGAGCGCCATGCCCACGATGGTGAACCAGACCTCTGGGCGCGTCATGCGTCCTCGCCGCGGCGTGCCGCGAGGAGCGTGTCGGCGATCGTGCCGGCGGCGATGCCGGCGAGCGCGGCGCTCACCAGGCCGAGGTTGTAGGGCAGTCCCGCCAATGCCAGGGCCAGGCCGCCGCCGGTCAGCGCGGCCACCAGCCCTGGGCGGTCGCGGATCGACGGGATCAGCAAGGCCAGGAACATCAGTGGCACCGCGAAGTCGAGCTGCCACGACGGTGGGAGCTGCGCGCCCGCGAAGGCACCGACCGCGGTGGCGCCGGTCCACACGAGCCACATCGTGAGGCCCAGCCCGAGGACGTAGTCCCTGCGGTCGAGGTCGCGCTCACGCTTGGCGAAGCGCAGGCTGGCGAAGGCATAGACGTGGTCGACGAGCACCGCGCCGATGGCCGCGCGCGAGCCCAAGCCGAGGCTGCGAACGTGGGGTGCCAGCGCGGCCGCGTACATCACGTGGCGCACGTTGATCATGAGCACCGTGAGCAGCACCACCCAGACGGCGGCGCCGCTGCCGATCAGTGCGATGGCCGCGAGTTGCGAGGCCCCGGCGAACACGGTGAGCGACATGAACGTCACGTCCACGGCGGCCATGCCCGCGGCGACCGCGCTCACCCCGGTGATCAGCCCGAAGGGGGCCGCACCCAGCAGCATCGGTGCGATGTCGCGGACGCCCGCGAGGAAGGAGGCTCGGTGCATACGCACGCCCGCGAGGTTACCGCGTGCCGCACCCGTCGAGCCTGCGCTCGCGGACGCCGTGAGCGCCGACGACGGCGGCTCAGTCGCCGCGCAGCTCGCCGAGGGCCGCCGCGGCGCCGCCCGCCACCAGGTCGAGGGCGCTGCCCATGGCGACGAAGCGGTACCCCGACGCGGCCATGCGCCGGGCGTACGAAGCCGAGCGGTTGTAGATGCCCGCCGGTACGCCCGTCGCCCTGCTGCGCTCCGCTACGTGAGCGATGGCCGCCACGACGGGGCCATCCTCGAAGTCGGCGCCCGGCGGGCCGCCGAGCGCCTGGTTGAGATCGGCGGGGCCCACGAACACGGCGCCGAGGCCGTCGACGGCGAGGATCTCGTCGAGCCGCTCGAGGGCGCCGCGCGTCTCGATCATGGCGATCGGCACCACCTCGTCGTTCGCGCGAGCCGCGTAGTGGTCGTCGAGGGCCGCCCCGCGCGTGGGACCGTAACTGCGTCCGCCCTGCGGCGGGTAGCGGCACGCGGCGACGAGTCGCTCGGCGTCCTCGCGCCCGTCGAGCATCGGCGCGATCACGCCCCAGGCGCCCAGGTCGAGCGCCTTCATCACCAGGTGCGGTTGGTTCCAGGCGACGCGCACGACGGCGGGCACGCCCGCGAGCGTCAGCACCTGCAGCAACCGCAGCGCGTCCGCGTCGTCGATGGCGCCGTGTTGCATGTCGAGCGTGACCGCGTCGAAGCCCGCTCGCGCGATCGCCTCGGCCACGAGCGGATCGGGTGAGGTGAGCCAGCCGAGGGCCAGCGGGCCCGGCCCGGCGAGGCGAGCGCGCAGCGATGGGGTGGCCATGGCCGCCAGCATCGCACGCTCAGAGCGCCGGTGCGAACGCCTCCAGCGGCAGCATCTCGCGGCGCCGCCCGCGCACCACCGCGAGCTCATGGATGCCGCGAGCGCTCAGGCCGGCGTGGACGGTCGCCCAGGCGTGGTGCACCTCGTCTGGCCGGTGCGCGTCGGAGCCGAACGTCAGCGGCACGCCTGCGGCGTGGAGCCGTTCGATCAGGCCCCAGGCGGGGAACGGTTCGTCGACCTTGCGGTAGCCGGACGTGTTGATCTCGACGGCTACGTCGGCGGCTCGCAGGGCGGCAACCGTTGCGTCCCACTCGCGCTCGGGCGCGCTGGGCGGGCGCGGCGCTCTCGCCTTCATCGCGTCGATGTGCGCCATGACGTCGAACAGGCCGCTGGCGGCGGCGGCACGCACCATTTCGAGGTAGCGGGCGTACACGGCGTCCACGTCGGCGTTCGACGACCAGCGTGTGCGGTCGTAGACGTGGAAACCGTCGACGTAGTGGACGGATCCGAGCACGACGTCGAGCCGCTGGTCGTCCAGCAGCGCTCGGTACGGCGCCTCGCGGCCGGGGATGTAGTCCGCCTCGACGCCGACGAGGAGCTCGAGGCGCCCAGCGAGGCGGTCACGCAGCGCCACGGCCTCGTCGAGGTAGCCGCTCCAGGCCGACCTGGGCATGTGCATGCCGGGGGCGCTCTGGCCGACGCCGGACGCGAGCAGCAGCGGCGCGTGGTCGGTGACGGCGAGGGTCCGCAGTCCGCGCCGTAGTGCGGCGTCGGCGTACACGGCCATGCTGCCGGCGGCGTGCCCGCAGCGCTCATGGTGGGTGTGGAGATCGATCACGCGTCAGCCTAGCCCGTGCCCGAGGCCGTGGACCTGCTTCCGAACACGAGTCGTCATCCGAGCGGCACGGCCCGATAGCGCTCGACCATCACCTCCGTCGCTTCGGAGCGGTCGGCGGACGGCTCGAACCACGCATCGGCTCGCGGCGTCCGGGTGGGCGCCGTACCGAGCGCCCGCCAGCCGAGCCAGGCGGCTCCCTCCGCGGCGCCGACGTCGAGCGCGGCGCCGGCCTCGTCGACGGGGCGACCGAGCGGCAGCGAGAGCGTGTCGGCCAGGATCGTGAGCCAGGCGTCGCTGCTCGCCCCGCCGCCCGTGGCGAGCAGACGCTCCGGGCGCGTGAGCGGCGTCATGACGTCGAGCGCGTCGCGCAGCGAGCACGCCACGCCCTCCAGGACGGCGCGCACGATGTCGGCGTGGGTCGTCGCCAGCGACAGCCCGTGGAAAGCCCCGCGTAGGTCGGCGCGCAGGTGGGGCGTGCGCTCACCGGCGAGGTAGGGCTTGAAGGTCACCCCGTTCGCGCCAACGGGCGCTGCGGCCGCTTCGGACACGAGGTCGTCGAACGGCCGCCCCGGTGTGAACGTGTCGCGGTACCAGCGCAGGCTGCCCGCGGCGGCGAGGGTGACGCCGAGCAGCAAGTACGCGCCGTCCGCGTGGGCGAACAGGTGGACGCGGCCGGCGGGGTCGGGCGTCGGCGTGTCGATCGGCACCTGCAGCACGCCGCTCGTGCCGAGGCTGACGCTGCCGACCTCGGGGTGCGCGCGACCGAGCGCCAGTCCGGTCGCCGCCGCCGCGTTGTCGCCCGCACCGGCGATCACCGGCGTGTCGACGGGGAGGCCGGTGCGCTCGGCGACCGCGGCACGCAGCCCGCCGACGATCGCATCGGACGCCACGAGGCGCGGCCACAAACCCGCATCGAGGTCGAGCGCTCCCAACACCTCGGTGTCCCAGGCGCCGTCGGCGAGGTGGTAGGCGCCGGTGCCCGAGGCGTCGCACGGTTCGGCGACGGCTTCGCCCGTCAGGTGGAGGCCGAGGTCGTCCTTCGGCAGCATGATGTGCGCCGTGTCCGTGAAGGCCCGCGGCTGGTGGCGGCGGAGCCACAACACCTTGGGCAGCTGGA
>PWQI01000431.1 GCA_003556805.1 Trueperaceae bacterium
CGCGACGTCGCGCTCGGTGCGCAGCGGTGGCGCCACCTTGAAGACCGGGTCGAAGCGTTCCCACACCTCGTCCGTGAGCGTGAGGTGGTGCGGCGTGACCTCGCACGTCACCGGCGCGCCCTGCTCCTTGAACCACTCGACCACGCGCATGCCGCGCTCGCTCGAGACGTGCGCGATGTGGACACGCGCGCCGGTCATCAGGGCGATCTCGCAGTCGCGGAAGACCATGATCGCCTCGGCCTCGGCCGGGTTGCCGGGCAGGCCGAGCCGCTGCGAGACGCGCCCCTCGTGCATCACGCCGTCTTGGCGCAGGCTGGGGTCCTCGGAGTGGGTCTGGATCACCAGGCCGAGCTCGCGAGCGTACTCGCAGGCGCGGCGCTGCAGGTGCGAGTCGACCACGGGGATGCCGTCGTCGGTGATCATCACGGCGCCGGCCGCTTGGAGCGCGGCGTAGTCCGCGAGGCGCTCGCCCGCGAGCCCTAGCGACAGCGCAGCGGCCGGGCGCAGCCTGGCCAGGCCGAGGCGGGCGGCCTCCTCGACCAGCGAGCGCACGATCGCCGGGTCGTCGACGGTGGGACTGGTGTTGGCCATCGATATGACCGTGCCGTAGCCTCCCGCAGCCGCGGCGGCCAGGCCGCTGGCGAGGTCTTCCTTCTCCTCCTGACCGGGGACGCGCAGGTGGACGTGCGGGTCGATGAACGCGGGCGTGACCAGCAGGCCCGTGGCGTCGAGCTCGCGCTCGGCGTCGCCGGCGAGATCGGTCCCTTCGATGCGGCCGCTGGCGAGCCACAGGTCGTGGACGCCGTGGTCGCCGCGGGCGTCGATCAGGTGCGCGCCGCGCAGGACGGTGCGGGGGATCGGGGCGTCGGCGCCGTGTGGCGCGCGCGTCGTGTCACTCATGTGGTGCTCCGGGGGTCCCGGCTCAGCGTGAGCCGACGAGGAGGGTGTAGAGGACGGCCATGCGCACGGGCACGCCATTGGCGACCTGCGCCTCGATCACGCTGCGCGGGTCGTCGGCGAGCACGCCTTCGATCTCGACGTCGCGGTTCATGGGGCCGGGGTGCATCACGAGCGCGTCAGGATGCGCCAGCCGCATGCGTTCGCTGTTCACCTGGTAGCGCTGCCGGTACTCCGCCTGCGAGGGCAGCAGGCCGCTGGCCATGCGCTCGTGTTGGAGCCGCAGCGCCATGACGGCGTGGGCGCCCTCGACGGCCTCCTCGACGCGGTGCGTGAGCGTGACGCCGGGCTGCTCCGCGAGTTCGGCGGGCAGCAGCGTGCGCGGTCCACACAGCACCACCTCGGCGCCGAGCGTGGTCCAAGCGCTGACGTTCGAGCGCGCCACGCGCGAGTGCAGCACGTCGCCGACGATCGCCAGGCGCTTCCCTTCGAAGCCGTCGAAGCCCTCGAAGCGCTCGCGGAACGTGTAGGCGTCGAGCAGCGCCTGGGTGGGGTGGGAGCGACGACCGTCGCCGGCGTTCACGACGGCCGCGTCGGTCCAGTTCGCGATCTGGTGCGGCGCGCCAGCGGCGTGGTGGCGCACCACGTAGAGGTCGGCCTGCATCGCGTCGATGGTGCGCAAGGTGTCGCGAAGCGACTCCCCCTTGCTGACGCTGCTGCCGCCGGCAGCGAAGCTGATCACGTCCGCCGACTGCGCCCGCGCGGCGCGCTCGAACGACAGCCGCGTGCGCGTCGAGTTCTCGAAGAAGAGCGTGCCGACCGTGAAGCCTTGCAGGGCAGGCACCTTCTTGATGGTGCGCTGCATCACCTGCGCCATCACGTCGGTCGTGTCGAACAGCGCCAGGAGCGCCTCTCGGCTCCAACCCTCGAGGTCGAGCAGGTGGCGACGCCGGGCCTTCGCCGGGGTCGCGGCCAGGTCGACCGGTGTGCTGCCGGGGATCATCGTGGCGCCCTCACGCGTCCGCGTGCTCGAGGAGTTGAACGCCGTCTTCGCCGTCGACCTCGCGCAGCTTGACCTTGACGACCTCGGCACGGCTGGTGGGGACGTTCTTGCCGACGTAGTCCGCGCGGATCGGCAGCTCGCGGTGCCCCCGGTCGACCAGCACCGCGTACTGGATCACCGCCGGCCGGCCCATGTCGACCAGCGCGTCGAGCGCCGCGCGCGCGGTGCGGCCGGTGTACAGGACGTCGTCGCACAACACGATGGTGGTGCCGCTCACGTCGAAGGGGACCTCGGTCTTGCGCACCACCGGCTGCAGCGCGATCTCGGTGAGGTCGTCGCGGTAGAGGGTGATGTCGAGCTTGCCGCTCATCGGGCGGCGCCCCTCGAAGCGCTCGATCAGGTCTGCGAGGCGCTCCGCGATCGGCACGCCGCGGGTGTGGATGCCGACGAGGGCCAGGCCGTCGACGCCCTTGGCACGCTCGACGATCTCGTGTGCGATGCGCGTCAGCGCCCGCCCGAGCTCCTGCTCGTCCATGAGGGTGGCTTTGGGGGTCAGCGTCATGCGGGCTCCTTCTCGGTCTCACGGGACCGGATTAAAGGACGGTGGCGCCGGGGCTCCGGCGTTACCGGCATCGTATCGCGGGCGGCCGGGCGTCGCGTCGGGCCGCCCGCGGCGCAGCGAGGCAGCCGCTTCAGACCCACCTCAGGATCGTGTTGTGTCATGGGCGCGGAGGTTCGTTGATGCTCGATCTCGCGCGCCGTGCGCTGTCCACCGCCTTGCCCCGCCCCGCGTCTCCTCGCTTCGTCCGCCTGGGTACGACGCTCGCCGCGTTCGCGGTTTTGGCCGTTCTCACCACGGCCGCTGCCGCGTCGCCCGTCGGCGACGTGAGGATGGCGTTGTTCGATAGTCGTGGCGCGACGGTGGGCAGCGGCTACCTCACCGAGGCGAGCGCCGACCTGCGCGTTCGCTCCGACCTGACTGGCTTCCTCACGTTCGTGGTCGTCCTTCCTGAGGGGGGCGCCGCCTTCTACGACGCGTTCGTGTCGTTCGACGGCTCGTTGATGGTCGTGAGCGAGGAAGACTTCGAGCCCTTGGAGGTGTTCGTCGGTCGCTTCACGTACGCCACGCTCACCGTCACCATCGAGGCGGGTTTCGGCGACGACGCCGGCAGCGACGAATGGGACGCGTTGCTGCTGCACGAGGCGCTCCCCGAGGCAGACTCGGGCCCCGTGCTGCGTACGCCTCTGGCGTCAGTGCTCCGCGAGTCCGTGGCGCCGCGCTTCTCGATCCTTCCGGCGCGCGGCGACCTCGGCGAGGATGGCGACTGGGGCGATGACGACGATGACGACGAGTGAGCCACGACGCGACCGCTGACGCCATGGCACCGAACCGTCCCAGACGTTACGTGGTGGCGATCCTCGCCCTCACCCTCGCCTGCCTCGCGCATGGTGGGGCAGGGGCGGTCGGTGCGTCCAACGGAGCACCGACGTTCGAGGTGGGCACCGAACTCCTCGTGACCGACGTCGCAGCGGCGCGGCTCGTCGGCTACGGCACCGTCGGTGAGCACGCGCTCGAGTTGCGCCTGGCCGCGGTCAGCGCGAACGTCCGCGTGCTCGTCGTCGCGCCCGATGGGTCGGTAGCGCCGTTCCTCGGCACGTTCGCGGAGGGCCGCCTCGTGTTGATGCTCGCGGATGGCGCCACGCTCGACGTTGCAGACCATCTGGCACACGGTGACCACGACCTGGTGTTCGTCCTCCCAGACGGCCGGCGGGTGCTCGTGCCGGTCGAAGGCAGGGAGCCGACGGCGCAGTTCGGTGGTTCTCGAGAAGCGACCGTGGACGACGCCCTGGACGACGACCGGGACGGCGACCGGGACGGCGACCGGGACGACGAGGGGGATGACGAGCGGGATGACGATGACGACGGTTGACGCCCTGCGACCCGGAATGCGAGCGGGCGGGGTGAGCCGCGGCCGGATCCTCGTCGTCGAGGACGACCCACGGCTCCGCGAGCTCGTGCGGCGCGAGCTCGCGGCAGCCGGGTACGCCGTGGTGGAGGCGGCCACGGGGGGCGATGGCCTGGCGCGCGCCCTTGCATGCGACTTCGACCTCGTGGTGCTCGACCTGAACCTGCCCGACGTCGACGGTCTCGAGGTGGCGGAGCGGCTGCGGTCCGACGGCGACGACGTTCCCATCCTCATGCTCACGGCCCGAGGCGACGTCAACAGCAAGGTCGAGGGCCTCTACGCCGGGGCCAGCGACTACCTCACCAAGCCGTTCGAGGTGCAAGAGCTCCTGGCGCGCGTGCACGTCCGGCTACGTGAGCGTGACACGCCCGACGAGCTACGGCACGGCGCGCTCGTGCTGCAGCCTTCGTCGGCGACCGTGCGCCTCGGCGAGCGCGTGATCGTCCTGCCAACGCGAGAGTGCGAGGTGCTGCGGCTCTTGCTCGCGAACCGCGGCAGGGTCTTCTCGAAGGACGACCTCGAGCGGCGCCTCTACGGTTCCGACGGTCCGGGTTCCAACACGATCGAGGTCTACGTCTACCAGCTGCGGAGACGACTGCAGCTGCTCGGCATCGACGACCTGATCGTCACGGTGCGCGGAAAAGGCTACCTGGTGGTGTGAACCGCCTGCGCCTGGCCCTGCCGTTGCGGACGCGCCTCGCCGCGCTCCTGGTCGTGGCACTCGTCGTGGCCTTGGCCGCCATGATCGTGCTCACCGACGCCATCTACGGCCGTCTGCAGCGATCGCAGCTCGAGGCCCTCCTGGAGCGCGACCTCGAACGCGTCGAGGCCCTCGTGCGCACCGGTGCGCTCGGTCAGGCCTTCGTGGCCGACGATGCGGGGGCCGTCAGGCTGCAGTTCGTCTCGTCGGATGGCCGGGTGCAGCTGCCGGAGCCCGGTGCGGTCGCGTTGCCGATGGCGACGGAGATGACGCCGGCTCGAATCGACGGCGTGCCCTGGCTGGTGGCGTCGGAGCCGTGGGTGCTCCCCTCCGGCCTCGTCATCGGCACCATCCGCATGGCGCTCGACTTGCGCGAGTCAGAGGCCTCGCGCAGAGCGCTGCAGATCAGCCTGTTCGCCAGCGCGCTCACGTCTTTGGTGCTGGCGGGCATCGTCGCCCTCGTGCAGATGCGACGTGCCCTGCGGCCGCTCGCGCACCTGGCGGCGCAGACGCGTGACCTCGACCCGGTCGCGCCGAGCCTACGTGCCTACGAGGGCCCGGACGACGAGGTGGCAGATCTCGCCGCCGCCCTGCAGCGCGCGCTCGCCGCGATCCGTGAGCGCCAACGCGCCGAACGCGACGCCCTGGCCGAGGTCGCTCACGAGCTCGCGGCGCCCCTGACGCTGGTGGCCGGCGAGTTGCGCGACCTGACGCGGCGCCACCCCGACGACCCGCGCGTCCGCGCCGCACGCGCGGCCGCCGACGAGCTGTTGCATACCTCGCGCGACCTGCTGACGTTGGCGCGCGGCGAACTCGAGGCCCCGCTCGCGCTTGCCGTCGTGGACGCGGGCGTGGTGGCGGTCGAGGTGGCTGATGAGCACCCCGGTGTTCGGGTGGCACGCACACCGGGTGACGCCCGCGTGCTCGCCGACCGCGAACGGTTGCGCCAGGTGGTCCGCAACCTGGTGCGCAACGCGGTCCAGGCCTCCGGAGGCGGCGATGGGGTGGTGCTCATGATCGCTGGCGAGCGTGACCTGGTGCGCGTCACCGTCGAGGACGACGGCCCGGGTCTGAGCCCCGAGGCGACGCGGTCCGCGTTCGAGCGCTACTACTCGGGTAGGCCGGGCGGTGCGGGCGTCGGGTTGGCGGTCGTCCACCGCTTGGTCGGCGCCATGGGAGGTCGTGTCACCGCGCGCTCACGGCCAGGCGCGACACGCTTCACCGTGACGTTGCCCAGCCTGGAGCGCATGCTCGCGGTCGATCAGGGTA
>PWQI01000165.1 GCA_003556805.1 Trueperaceae bacterium
GCGGTGTTCACGAAGTCGCCGAACTGCGCCTCCCACGCCACCAGGCCGTCGGGCCAGTCGAGCGAGTAGCCGTACTCGAAGCCGAGCGCGCCCTGCTCGGAGAGCGGGCTGTTGTGCACGTCGAAGACGGCCGGCGCCACCGCCACCTGTGCCAGCGGTACGAAGCGCTCACCCGTGACGTGGTCGTGGAGAACGCTGTGACGCTGGCTGAAGGTGCCGCGCTCCGTGTCCTGTCCGGTCAAGCGAACGCGATGCCCGTCCGCCAGGAGGCTGCCCAGCGCGAGCGCCTCGCCCGTCGCCCAGTCCAACGCCCGGTCGCCCGCCGCCATCTGCTCGCGCTGCTGCAGGAAGCGCACGATCTTCGGGTTCGGCGTGAACCCCTCCGGCAGCGTGACGAGCGCCCGCAGCACACGCTCCGCGACGTCGGGAGCGATCGCGGTCGTCACGTCGGGGATGTCGGCGTCACGGCCGCCCTTGAAGGCCTGCCAGCGACCCTCGAACGCCGAGTAGTGTGGCTTGAACTCCTGCCCACGTGCTGCGGTGAGCTCCTGCTCGAGCTGTTGGCGGCGCGCTTCGGTGATCGAATCGGCCTCGTCGCGTGTGACGCCGCCCAAGGTGAGCAGCCGTTCGAGGTACTCCTCGCGGACCGTCGGACGCTTGCGGATGCGCCCGTACATCGCCGGCTGCGTGAACGACGGTTCGTCGCCCTCGTTGTGGCCCCAGCGCCTGTATCAGTACATGTCGACCACGACGTCGCGCTTGAACGCGTGGCGGAAGTCCATGGCGAGCTCGATCACCTGCGCGACGGCCTCGGGATCCTCGCCGTTGACGTGGAAGATCGGGCTCTGCAGCATCTTCGCCACGTCGCTGGCGTACGTGGTCGAGCGCCCCTGGTCGAGGCCGGTGGTGAAGCCGATCTGGTTGTTGACGATCACGTGCAACGCGCCGCCGACCTCGTAGCCGGCGAGCTCCGACATGTTCAGCGTCTCCTGCACCACGCCCTCACCGATAAAGGCGGCGTCGCCGTGGATCAGCACGACCAAGCCCTGCTCGCGTTCCACGTCGCCGACGCGGTCCTGCTTGGCGCGAACGCGACCCATCGCGACGGGATTCACGAACTCGAGGTGCGACGGGTTGAACGCCAGGGACATGTGGATGGTGTCGCCGGCCTGCGTGACCCAGTCGTTGGAGTAGCCGAGGTGGTACTTGACGTCGCCGCGGCCACGGTGAAGCTCGGGATCCTTGTCCTCGAACTCGCGGAAGATCGCCCGCGGGTGCTTCCCCATGATGTTCGCCAGGACGTTCAGTCGACCTCGATGGGCCATGCCGATCACGACGTCGCGCACACCCTGCGAACCGGCCTTCTCGAGCGCCAGGTCGAGCAGCGGGATCAGGCTCTCGCCACCCTCGAGCGAGAACGACTTCGCGCCCACGAACTTCTTCTGGATGAACTCCTCGAACATGACCGCGTCGGTGAGCTTCGTCAGGATGCGCAGCTGGGTGTCGCGCGGCAACTCGATGCGGTTGCGGCTGCGCTCCATGCGGGCCTGCAACCACTTGCGCACCTCGAGGTCGTCGATGTGCATGAACTGCACGCCGATGGCTCGCGTGTACGTCTCGCGCAGGGCCGCGATCACGTCGCCGACCGTCTTGGCGTTGGCGAACGTGGTCGCGAGCACCGGCTTGCCCATGTCGGCCTCGGTGAAGCCGTAGTACGCGGGGTCGATCTCGGGGATGACGTGGTTGCGCGGACCGAGCGGGTTGAGGTCGGCGACGCGATGCGCGCGGACGCGGAAGTTGCGGATCAACCGGTCGAGCCGCTGGGTGAGCTCGGCATCGGCGGTCGAGGCGTCGGTATGGCTGTCGATGGTCGACGCGGCGGCCCGCGTTCCGCCGGGATCGAAGAGCGAGCGACGCTTGAAGGTGGGTCCGAAGCTCGTGCGCCCGAGAGCGCCGTTGCCGGGGAGGTCTGCGAAGTAGCGACGCCACGTCTCGGGGACCTCGTCCGGATCCTCGAGGTACGTCAGGTACAGCTCCTCGACGAAGGCGAGGCTCGAAGCGTGCAAGCTCGGGTCGACGTCATCCATGCATGACCTCGCTCCGGGCGGGTATCGATCACCCGACCTGGGGCAGCGGGACTGTGGCCGCGGTTCCGTGCGACGCGGCCGGCGCCTCTGCGCCGTTGTACCACGCCCTCGACGGCCGACCGTGGAGCACGACACAGCGCGCAGGTCGACGCTCGCGCGGTACCCTGCAGCATGGAACAGAGCGTCCGTGTCCTCGCACTCGGCGAGCTGCTCATCGACTTCGTCGCCACGGAGCGCGGCGAGAGCCTCGGCGACGTGACCACATTCGTCCGCGCCCCCGGCGGCGCGCCGGCCAACGTTGCAGTCGGTGTCGCGCGGCTCGGTGTGCCGAGCGGCTTCATCGGCAAGGTCGGTGACGATCCGTTCGGCCACCATCTCGCCGACGTCCTCCGCGCTGAGGGCGTCGACGTGTCGCAGCTGCGATTCGATGACGAGGCGCGCACGGCCCTCGCGTTCGTGTCGCTCTCCGAGACGGGCGATCGCGACTTCATGTTCTATCGCCACCCCTCGGCCGACATGCGGCACCGCCCCGACGAGCTCGACGAGGACGCGATTGCGGCCGCGGACGTACTGCACGTGGGGAGCATCTCGACGATCGCGGAGCCTGCGGCGGCCGCCACGCGCCAGGCGATCCTGGCGGCGCACCGCGGCGGGGCGCTGGTGTCGTACGACCCGAACCTGCGCCTGCCACTGTGGCCGAGTGCCGAGGCGGCGTCGCGCGGCATGCGCTCACTCTGGGGCGACGCCGACATCATCAAGGTCTCCGACGACGAGTTGCGCTTCCTCACGGGGAGCGACGACGTGGCGGCCGCCCGCTCGCTGTGGACGCCCCGGCTGCGCGCGCTGCTCGTGACGCGAGGCGAGGACGGCGTCACGTACGTGCTTCCGGAGGCAGAGGGGCACGTCGCCGGCTACGCGGTCGACGTGGCCGACACGACGGGCGCCGGCGACGCGTTCACGGCCGCCGTCATCGCGGCAGTCGTCCAGGCGCCTGACCTCCTCGACGACGTGACGGCGCTAGAGGCGGCACTGCGGTACGCGAACGCCTTCGCCGCGCTCACGACGACGCGGCGCGGCGCGATCCCGGCGATGCCCGACCGAGCGCAGGTCGACGCCCTCCTGGCCTCCCACGGCGACGGCTGAGCGCTCGCGGCTCGCCCCACCCCGGAGCGTCAGCGCCTGGTCCACGCGAGGCGGCACCAAAAAAGGCGCCGGTGGGCGCCCTGCCTTCGTGCTTGATAGTCCAGAGGGTACCCCGGTATGCGGCATTCGTCAAGATGATGCAGGGCCGACCCGGGAAACGGTCCGCATGTCGTGCTCCACGCGGGCGTAACCGCGCGAATGGCCCCGCTCGACGTGCTTGAATGGCGCTCATGGCGCTCCCCACGCTCGCCGACCTCGAAGCAGCGCGCGACCGCATCCGCGCCCACGTCCGTCACACGCCCCTCCTCCCACTCGACGTGCCCGGCGCCGGCGACGCGCGCGTGTTCGCGAAGCCGGAGAACCTGCAGCGCACGGGTTCGTTCAAGATCCGCGGCGCCAGCCACTTCCTCGCCCGGATGAGCGCCGACGACCGAGCGCGCGGCGTCGTGACGCACTCGAGCGGCAAACATGCCCAGGGCGTGGCGGCGGCGGCCAACGCCTGGGGCGTCCCCGCGCTCGTGGTCATCCCCGAGGGCGCCCCGCAGGTCAAGATCGATCGCACGCTCGCGTGGGGTGCCGAGGTCGTGCGTTGCGCCAACACATCCGAGGATCGCGTGGGCACGGCGCAACGCCACGCCAGCGAGCGCGGCGCGACGCTGGTGCCGCCGTTCGACCACCCCTGGATCGTCGAAGGTCAGGCGAGCGTCGGCCTCGAGATCCACGACGACCTCCAAGACGCCGCCAACGTGCTCGTGTGCGTCGGCGGGGGTGGCCTGCTGGGCGGCATCGCGGCGGCACTGCGTACGCGCGGGTCGAAGGCCCAGATCCTCGGGGTGGAGCCCACGCTCGCGGCGGACGCGAGCGAGAGCTTCGCGACGGGCCGGGTGACGGAGTGGCCCGCCGAGCTCGTCACGCGCACCGTGGCCGACGGCGTTCGCACGCAGGCGCTCGGCGTGCTGAACCATGCGATCATCCACGCCAGCGTCGACGGCTTCGTGACGGTCGACGAGGACGAGATCCTAGACGCCGCAGCTTGGTACGTCCAGGACGCGCGACTCGTGGTCGAACCGACCGGCGGGCTCACGCTCGCGGCCTACCGGCGACTGCTCGTCGGCGACGGCCCGTTCCGCCTGCGCCCGGGTCCCACCGTGCTGCTGGTATCGGGCGGCAACGTGGATCCCGACCGCCTGCGCGACCTCGCCGTCCGCCCGCTGCCGTCCTGAAGGGCGTCGGCGGGTAGCATGTGGCCATGACGCCGCTCGTCACCCTGCTCGTGATCGGCCTGCTGCTGGTCGTCGTGGCGGCGCTCTTGGTCTGGGCGCTCGTCTCGCCGATCCGGGGCATCGCGCGTGCCGAGCGGGCGCAGGCCAGGGAGGCGCGTGCGCAGGCCAGGGCCGAACGCGCCGCCCAGCCCTCGAACGACTCGGCCGACGCCACGACGACCGCTCGGCCGCGCGCGGTCCAGCGCTCGAACGACGAGCTCAGAGGCGCCAAGGCGGCGCGCCCCGAGTCGAAGCAGAGCGTCACCGACGACGCCTTCGAACGCTTCTTGCGTGCCGGTCGCGAAGACGACCGCTGACCCTGCCATGCCGAAGGTCACGCCCCGCGCGCATGCCCACACGCCGATGCGGGCCGTCGGGCGACCCCTGTAGCGTCGAGCATGCCCGCCATCGACCGACCCACCAACCCGGGTGAACGCCTCATCACCCTCGACGCAGTGCGCGGCTTCGCGCTGCTCGGCATCCTCGTCGTCAACGCCACACTGTTCTTCTGGCCGAGCTACGGCCTCGCTGTCGGCGAGCCACGGCCCGCCGGTCCCCTCGACGCCGCGGCCGCGTGGCTGATGCGCTTCGCCTTCGAGGGCAAGTTCTTCACCCTCTTCTCGCTGTTGTTCGGCATCGGGGTGTCGATGCAGATCGCCCGCGGCTGGCCGGCGCGCCGCGTGGTGCGCCGGCTGGCCTGGCTGGCGCTGATCGGCGCTGCACACGTGACGCTGCTCTGGTTCGGCGACATCCTGCTGTACTACGGGTTGATCGGGCTGGTGCTGGTCGCGGCGCGCAAGGCGCCACCACGCCGGCTGGTGACGTGGTCGATGCTGCTCCTGCTCGTGCCGATCGTCCTGACGCTCGGGCTGAGCGGTCTGACCCAGTTGGCGGCCGGTACGCCGGAGGGTGCTGCGGCGCTGGAGCAGGGCTTGGCCGAGACGCGCGCCGACATGCAGCGCGACTTCGCCGCCTCCATGGCCACGTTCCAGGGCCGCGACCTCGGCGCCATGATCGCCGCGCGCTGGGGTGAGTACGGCTTCGTGCTCATCGGGACGCTGCTGAACGGCATGCTGCTCATGATCCCGGCCATGTTCCTGCTCGGCGCGGCCGCCTGGCGCTCGGGTTGGGTCGACGGCGCTGGCCGCGAGGATCGCTGGCGCGCGCTGCTGCGGGTCTCGCTGCCGATCGCAGTCGTCGCGAACCTCGCGTACGTGCTCAGCCATGCCCGGGTCGACGCGCTGAGCCTCGACCTGGTCGCGGTGCTCCACGTCGCCTCGTACGTCGTCGGCGGCGTCAGCGGCGCCCTGAGCTACGCCTGCGGCGGTGCGCTGCTCCTGCAGC
>PWQI01000384.1 GCA_003556805.1 Trueperaceae bacterium
AACGCGAACGTCGCAGCCGCACCGAGCCCGATGACCGCGATCACCAGCGTGGCGGTCTCGAGCGTCAGCGCGTCGGCGATGGCCCCGACGGCCACTGGACCGCCCATGCCACCAGCGTCTCCGATCAGACGCCACACGCCGAGGAACTCACCCACGGTGTCACGCGGCGCCAGGTCCGAGGCGATCGTCATCATCGTCCCCGAGCCGATGCCGTTGCCGAGGCCGATCACGGCACCGGCCAGCGCCAGGCCGACGACGCCACCGGACAGCGGCACCAGCGCCATGCCGAGCGCCTGGATGACGAAGCTCGGGACGATGGCGGCCTTCCGGCCCCAACGGTCCATGACCACCCCCGCCACCGGGAAGAGCGCCACGTCGAACGCCGCAGCGATCGACAGCACCCAACCGATCGCCTGCACGTCCAGCCCGAGCACCGCCGACCCGTACAGCGGCAAAACGATGCGTCGGCCCGACCGGATCATATGCGCGAACAGCTGCCCAGCGCCCGCCGTGATCAACAGGCGGCGCTGCTGCACCAACACGTGCCGCAGCGCCTCACGGTGGCCCATGCGCTGGCGCGGACCGGTCTCGGTGGCCGAGCGCGGCTCCAAGTAGAGCGCGCAGAGCCCGAAGGCGAGCGCCGCGACGATGCCGAACGCGACGAACGCGGCACCGAACCCGAACGCGCCGGCCACCACCCCACCCAGCGCCGGCCCGAGCAGCATGCCGATGCGGTTGGCGCCACCGAACGCCGCGATCGAACGCCCCCGCGACGCCGGTTCCACCGACTCCGTCAGGTAGGCGTGGCGCGACAGGCCCCACATCGCGGCGCCGAGCCCCGCCACCAGACGCAGCACGATCACGGCGACCACGGAGCCGAACAGCGGGATGGCTGCGACCGCCACGCCCACCACCCCGACACCCGTGAGCATCACCACCTTACGGTCGAAGCGCCGCAGGATCGAGCCGGCCGGGACGTCCCCCAGGAGCATGCCGATCGCCTCTGCCGCCAGCGCCAGACCGACCAGCGCGAAACCCGCGCCGAGGTCGGCGACGTACAGCGGCAGCACCGGCACGAGCATCCCCTCGGCCAGCGACAGCACGACGGTGGGGAGGTAGACGGCGCGCCACAACTCACGACGCCGACGCGCGGCGACGGGGTCGCGGGACCGCCGCGCTGACGGTGGTGCACGCATCATCCCAGCCTACGTCGCCGCTGGGCACGTATGATCGCGGCGACCCCCGATGACGAGACCTCGCCCCGCCGCACGCCGCCGCCTCCACCCGGGTGACGTCGTGGCCGGCATCACCGTGGCGCTCGTGCTCGTTCCACAGTCGCTGGCGTACGCGGAGCTCGCCGGCCTCCCCGCGCAGCTCGGGCTCGTCGCAGCGGTCGTCGCACCGCTGGCGGCCGTCTGGTACGCATCGAGCCCGTCGATCCAAGCCGGACCGACGGCCATGTCGGCGCTCCTCGTCTTCGGCGTGTTGACCACGCAGCTGCCGCCCGGCTCCCCGGAGTACGTCGGGGCGGCAGCGCTGCTGGCGCTGCTCGTCGGCGCGATCCGACTCGCGTTGGGGTTGCTGCGCGGCGGCTCGCTCGCGTTCGTGCTCTCGCAACCGGTGCTGCGCGGCTTCACGCTCGCCACCGCGATGTTGATCGTGGCGTCGCAGGTGCCAGCCGCGCTCGGTACGTCGGCCACCGGGCTCAGCCTGCTCGGTCGAGCGACGCAGGCGCTCGCACAGCCGGACCAATGGTCGTGGGGTGCGCTCGTGGCCGCCATCGGGACCGTGGCCCTGATCCAGGGTGCGCGCCGCATCCACCCGCTGGTCCCTGGGGCCCTGATCGCGGTCGTGCTGGGGATCGTCGTGTCGCGGCTGGGCGGCGACGTGTTGGGGCCTGCGATCGGCGACATCGGGTCGGCCTGGCCGCGGCTTCAGCTGTCGCTGCCCTGGCACCTGCTGCCGCAACTCGTCGTCGGCGCGCTCGTGATCGCGCTCGTCGGCTTCGCGGAGCCGGTGGCGATCGCGCGTCGCTTCGCCGACCGACACCGCCGCTGGGACCCGAACCGCGAGCTCGTGAGCCAGGGCCTCGCCAACCTCGGGGCGGGCGCCTTCGGCGCCTACCCGGTCGGCGCCAGCTTCTCGCGCGGGGCGCTCTTCAACCTCGCAGGCGGCGTCACGCGCTGGTCGGGCCTGGTCACGGGGCTCACCGCCCTCGGCTTGGTCGCCTTCGCCCCGCTCCTGACCGACCTTCCGCGCGCCGTGCTGGCGGGCATCGTGATCGCGGCGGTCCGCGACCTGGTGCGGCTCCAACCCATCGCCACGCTGTGGCGGCTCGGCCGGACCCAGGCGACCATCGCCTGGACCACGCTGGCGCTCACGCTGCTGCTCGAACCGCGGGTCGATCAGGCGGTGCTCGCCGGCGTGGCGATCGCCGTGCTGGTGCACCTGCTGCGCGAGAGTCGCGTCGAGATCGAACACGTCAACGACGGCGGTCGCCACGTCGTGCACGTTCGCGGGGTGCTCTGGTTCGCCTCCGCTACGCAGCTTGAGGACGCCGTGCGGGGCCTGTGGAATCGGCATCGTGACGAACGCCCGTGGCGCCTCGACCTGTCCCAGGTCGGGCACGTCGACCTCGACGCGGCGCTCGTCCTCGCAGGGCTCCAGGACCAGGCCGCCGCCATGGGCCTCACGCTCGACGTCGTCGGTGCCAACGCCCGCACGCGCTTGCGGCTGCAGCGCCTCGGCGTGCGACGGCGGCGCGAGGGCCGCGACACGGACGAGGCCATCGCGGCCGTCCGACGAGCCGAGGCGCGCGACGACGCCGAGGCGCGCGACGAGGACGAGCGGCTCGGCGACACGCGTGTCGCCGACGCTGCCGGCGACGGCAGTGACGACGCGGAGCGGAACGGGCGTTGAGCGGCCGCTCCGGGACCCGGCGAACCTAGCTAGGGTTTGCGCCTGCCCACCACCTGCGCCATGCCCGGCAGGGTCCGCAGCCAGCGCGTCCGACCGGGTGCGAGGCCGGCCCCAGCGAGCCACGCGTGCATCTGCGGCACCGTGAAGGTGCCCGCGCCGCTGACCGCCGCGAAATAGAGGTCGAGCAGGGCGCCCAGGCGTGAACGCCGGGCGTCGCGCGGCGACGCGGGCCTGACCAGGTCCTGGACCACGTAGACGCCGCCGGGCGCCAAGGCGCGGGCCACGCGCTGCGCCAGGCTGCGGTTGGCCTCGTCGTCCAGGTGATGCGTGAACTGCGAGGCCAGGACCACGTCCCAAGCGCCCTCGCCGAGATCGGTGGTGAAGACGTCGCCAGCCCTGTGACGCAGCCGATCGCCGAGCCCCTCGGCGGCCAGCATGCCTGCGGAGGCGGTGACGGCGATCGGGAGGTCGAGCACCGTGCCCTGCAGCCGCGCGTGGCGCCGCAGCAAGGCAGCGGCGAAGCGGCCGTGCGCACCGCCCAGGTCGAGCAGTCGCGTGGCGCCGCGAGGCACCGGCGTGACGCGCGCCACCTCAGCGCTCGAGACACCCGCCAGCGCCCGCAGGCCCCGCTGATATCGCGCGTACGCGTCGCCGTCGGCCACGCTCTCCGGCGGTCGGGGATCGGGCGCACGGCCTGCGACGAGCAACGCGTGCATGTCGAGCGGCTCGCCGCTGACGAGGTACCGGTCGTAGTGCTCGACGAAGCGCCACTCGTCGAGCGAGAACAGCACCTTGTCGACCACCTCGTGCGGCGACGCACGGGTGAGCCAGCGCCGCGTCGCCGCGCTCAGGCGGTAGCGCTCGGCGCCGTGGGGGAGCAGCGTGCCCAGCCCCGTGAGGGCGTCGAGCAGACGCCGAGTGGCGATGGGATCGAAGCCGCAGCGCTCGGCCACCTCGCTCGCGCTGCGCGGGGCAGCGTCGAGCGCCTCGAAGACCCCGCCGCGCGTCGCGACCAGCAGCGTGCGAGCCCACGCGACCGCGAGGTGGGTGTCGACCAGGGGGGTCGGCACGCGCCCGAAGCGCAGCGCGAGCCACTCGAGCGGGTGTTCCGGGACCACGCCGATCCGCACGGCGGTGCCCCGCCCCTCAGCGGTAGCGCTGCAGCGTGCGCTCGAGCGCTTCGGGCGGCGGCCGCAAGGCCTCTTCCGAGAGCAGCGCGAGCGGCGTCTCCGGCAACCGCGCAGCCTCGGCGTACGAGGGGCGCGACGGGTTGTAGTACAGCAAGCCGGTGATGAACTCCTGCTTGCGTTCGGCCTCCATCAGGCGCGTCATCGCCGCGATGCGGTTCGTGGGGTCGTGGTCCTCCTCGACCTTGCGCAGCTTCAGCCGCGACCCGTCGTGCAGGTCGACGGTCGTCAGCTCGCCAGGATCGCTCTCGGTGATGACGATCTCGTCGGCGAACGGGATGTAGCCGAGCTCGTGGAGCGGCTTCTCGTGGTGTCGCCCGTAGGCGTAGCTCTTGGGGCTGTCGTCCTCGTTGTTGAACGCCACGCACGGGCTGATGATGTCGATCACCGCGGTGCCGCGGTGGCTGAACGCGGCCTTGAGGATCTCACGCACCTGCTTCGCGTCGCCGGCGAAGCTGCGCGCGACGAAGCCACAACCAGCCGCGATCGCCTCCTGGCACAAGTCGATGGGCGGCAGGTCGTTGTGACCCGCATACTTGAGGTCCAGGCCCTAGTCCGCCGTGGCAGAGAACTGCCCCTTGGTGAGACCGTACACGCCGTTGTTCTCGATCACGTAGACCATGCGGGTGTTGCGCCGCAGCAGGTGCTTGAACTGACCGAGCCCGATGCTGCCCGTGTCGCCGTCGCCGCTGACGCCGATCGCCCGCATGCGTCGGTTCGCGGCCAGGGCTCCGGTCGCGACGGCGGGCATGCGTCCGTGCAGCGCGTTGAAGCCGTGCGACATACCGAGGAAGTACGCGGGCGACTTGCTCGAGCAACCGATGCCCGAGAGCTTGAGGACGTCAGACGGTCGCAGCGACAGTTCGAAGGCGACCTGGATGATCTGGCTGGCGATGGAGTTGTGGCCGCATCCCCTGCACAGGGTGCTCGGGCTGCCGCCGTAGTCGGCCTTCGAGAGCCCGGCGGCGTTGCTGGCGATGGTGCGTGGTCGATACATGTCAGGCCACCTCCAGGGACCGTGGGGTCAGGAAAGGCTCGATGCGCTCGCGCACGAACCCGGCGGTGAACGGCATCCCGTCGAGGTACGCCACGCTCTCGATGTGCGGCGCCAGGTCGGGGAGCTCGGCGCGGAGGATCCCCGCGAGCTGCGCGTCGCGGTTCATCTCGATGACCACCACCCGCTCGTGCGCCTCGATGAAGGCGCGCACCTCCTCGCCGATCGGCAGCGCACGCACCCGCATGCTCGAGCAGCGCAACCCGTCGGCCGCGAGCGCGTCGCGGGCCTCCTCGATCGCGTAGCGAGTGGTACCGAAGGCGATGAGGCCGACGCTGGCACCCTCGACGCGCTCCTCGAGCGCCGGCGGCACCAGCCGCCTGGCCGTGTCGAACTTGCGCGCCAGACGCTCGGTGTTCTCCACCCAGTCGTCCGAACGCTCGCTGTAGACGGCCTGCGCGTTGTGCCCCGTGCCGCGAGCGAAGTACGCCGCGCCCGGAGCGTCGTTGCCGGGCAGGGTGCGATACGTGACACCGTCCCCGTCGACGTCGCGGTAGCGGGCGAAGCCCCGCTCCCGGACCTCGCCGGCGTCCAGCACCTTGCCGCGCTGCATGGGTTGATCGGGGTACGTGAACGAGCGGCCCATCCAGTTGTTCATGCCGAGATCGAGGTCGGTGAGGACGAAGACGGGGGTCTGCAACTGCTC
>PWQI01000295.1 GCA_003556805.1 Trueperaceae bacterium
ACGGCGCATGCGCCCGCGGCACGGTCGGTCGCTCGGTCCGCGGCGTTCGATCGTCAGCGCGCCGCCTCCAGCATGGACGTGCTGTCGAAACGGTCGTCTGCATGCGTGCGCAGCGTCGCCCATGACGGCAGCCGGCGCGGCGCGCTCGCGAGCGCGTTCGACGTGGCCCGCACCGCGCAGCGAAGCGCCGAGCGAACACGCATGCCGTCGTGCACGCCCACGAGGAAGAGCGCGTTGAAGGTGTCGCCGGCACCCACGGTGTCGTGCACGCGCACCGTCGGTGCCGGCTCCGTGAAGACGCCCCCATCCTCCGCCAGGGCCGCGCCCTCGGCGCCGAGCTTCAGCACGGTCGTCCCCGCGACGCGCTCGGCAAGGCGTGCGAGCGCCGCACAGGCGTCCGCATCCGGTGCGTTCAGCAAACCGCGCGCTTCGTCGAGGTTGGGCAGGAACAGGTCGACGTGCGCGAGCGTGGCGTCGACCTGCGCACGCACGTCGGCGCTCCAGCCTTCGGTCGGCCAGCCCGTGTCGAGCGCCGTCAGGACGCCTCGCCGCTGCGCCCGTGCGAACAGTGCCGGCAGCTCCGGACGCCAGCGCGGGAGCAGGAAGCTTCCGCCGACGAACAGCAGGTCGCCCGCGCGCGCGACCTCGATCGCGGCGGCCAGGGCATCGCTCTCGCTCCGGGCCAGGTGGCCGAGATGGGAGACGAAGGTGCGCTCGCCGTCGGGGTGGTTGAGGGCGACGGTCAGCGACGTGGCGACGTCCAGGACGCGAGGCCGGTCGCCGGCGTGCGCCATGCGCTCGCTCAGCCAGCGCCCGAGCATGTCGTCGCCGACGTCCCACACCAGACGCGCCCCGACGCCGAGCTGCGCCAGTGCCAGGGCCGTGTTGCCCAACGCACCGCCGACGCGCCATGCGGAGCGGTCGACCACCACCTCGGTACCCGGGGTGGGCCAGGGCGTGAGCGGGCCGAGGAGCAAGTCGACGCTGGCGTTGCCGGCGACGATCAACCGGGGCGGCGCGTCGGTCTCGCCGGCGTCGGCCGGGGCGGCCTCGTCGCTCACCCCTTCACGCCCGTGAGCACCACACCCTCGATGATCTGGCGCTGGAAGATGATGAACACGACCAGCACCGGGATGATCGCCAGCGCCGAGGTGGCCATGATCAGGTGCCAGGCCGAGCCGGCCTCGCCCGAGAACAGCGCGATGCCGACCGGCACCGTGCGCATCGAGGCCGATTGCGCCACGATCAGCGGCCACAGGAATGCGTTCCAGTTGCCGATGAAGGCGAAGATCCCGAGCGCCGCCAGGCCTGGCCCGACGAGTGGCAGCCCGATGCGCAGGAACAGCCCGAACTCCGAGACGCCGTCGATGCGCCCGGCGTCGAACAGGTCGCGTGGCAGCGTCTGGAAGAACTGCCGCATCAGGAACACGCCGAAGCCGGGGATGAGGCCGGGGAACAGCAGGCCCCAGTATGTGTCGATCCAGCCGAACTGAGCCGACATCACGAACCAGGGGATCACCAGCATCTCGGTCGGCACCATCAGCGTCGACAGGATCGCGATGAAGATCACCTGCTTGCCCGGGAAGCGCATGCGTGCCAGCACGTATCCGACCAAGGCGCAGAAGAACAGCACCGAGGCCGTGTTCAGGACCGCGACGATCATCGAGTTCATGAACCAGCGTGGGAAGGCGGTGCGCGTCAGCACCTCGACGTAGTTCGCGAACGTCCACTGGCTCGGCAGGATGGCGGGCGAGAGCACCTCGCGCGCGTCCTTGAACGAGCTGACGAGCATCCAGGCGAACGGGAACACCATCAGCAGCGCGCCGAGCGTGAGCAGCACGTAGGCCAGGATCGTCCAGCCGTTCGGGCGGCGACGGTAGGTGCGCACGCTCTCTTCGAGGCCGCGGCGGAGGCGCCTGCTCTCGCCGAGCATCAGTACTCCACCCGTCGCTGCGTCAGGCGCAGCTGCACGAGGGTGATGACCAGGATGATCAGGAACAGCACCACGGTGACGGCCGCGGCGTATCCGAGCCGGGCCCGGCTGAACGCCTCTTGGTACATGTAGAGCGCGATCGACAGGGTGCGCCCGAGCGGTCCGCCCTGGTCGGTGAAGTTGATGTTCACGATCTGGTCGAACAGCTGCAGGGCGTTGATGGTTGTGATCACCACGGCGAACACGAGCACGGGGTTGAGCAATGGGATGGTGACGTGGCGGAACAGCTGCCACGGGTTGGCGCCGTCGATGCGGGCGGCCTCGTAGAACACGCGGGGGATGCCCTGGAGGCCGGCGAGGAAGATGACCACCTGGAAGCCCAACTGCTGCCAGATGATCACCACCGCGACGGCCGGCAGCGCCACCTCCGGATCACGCAGGAAGCGTTGCGGGTCGATCGCCAGCCAGGGCAGGCCGATCCCCTCCACGAAGTCCCACCACTCGATGATGATGCGGTTGAAGATCCCGAAGTTGACGTTGTACATCCAGCCCCACACCCACGCGATGGCCACGGCCGGCGTGATGTACGGGGCGAAGTAGATGGCGCGGTACCAGCCGCGCCCGACCGTGACGGCCTGCAACAAGATCGCGATGCCGAGACCGAGAGCGATGGACACGGGCACGGTGATCGCGGCGTAGAGCAGCGTGTTCGTGAGGGCCTGGTGGAAGACCGGGTTCGAGAGCAGGTCCTGGTAGTACTGCGCACCCACGAAGGTGCGGCGCGCGGGGTCGACGTGCCAGGTGAAGAGCGACAGGCGAAACGACTGGAGGGCCGGGTAGAAGCGGATGGTGGCGAAAAATACGAGCGGTACGAGCAGGAAGACGTACGCGTAGATGGCCTCGCGCTGCGTGAGCGAGAGACGCGAGCTTCGCTTCGCGCGCGGTTCACGGATCACGGCGGTGGGCCTCCGGTGACGAGTGGGGTGGAGTGGGGGAGGGTCGTGCGCCGCCCGGAGGCGGCGCACGACGTGCGATCACGTGCGTTGGTCGGTCAGTCGTCGAAGTCGTCGAGCAGGGCCTGGTCGGCCTGCGCCTCCAGCATGATCGACTCCGCGGGGTCCATGCCCTCGAGCAGGACGCGGTTGTAGGCGTCGATCATCACCTGGCGCTGGGCGGCCTCGTCGACGAACTGGGTCGCCTCGGCGTACGCGAGTCCGGCGATGAAGGGGCCGTTGACCGGATCGCTCACGAGCTCCGGATCGCCGACGAGCGACCGAGCGGCCGGCAGCTCGCCGACGACCTCGAGCCACAACTGCATGGCCTCTTCGCTGGTGACGAAGGTGATGAAGCGGGCGGAGGCCTCGAGGACGGCGGGGTCACGGTAGGCGCGGGGGGTGACGGCGTTCATCCAGAAGGAGCCGAAGTTGCTCTGGACACCGTTGTCGAACGTCGGCAGCTCGGTCACGCCCCAGTCGAACTGAGCGTTGTTGCGGACCTGGCCGATCGCGAAAGAGCCATCGACGATCATCGCGATGTTCTCTTGGTTGATGAAGCCGTCGCGGTACCCGCCACTGCCCGGGATGAACTCCAGCACGCCGATCTCGTCGACCAGCTGCCAGTCGGTCCAGGTGCGCAGGGCCTCCGCGCCGATCTCGTTGCCGTAGAGCACCTCGCGGTTGTCGGCGCTGTAGGGCGGGGTCCCGAGCTGGTTCATCAGCACGGTGCGGATCAGGTGGTGGTCCTGGCCGCCGGGCCCGTAACCGATCTGCGTGAAGAGCGGACCGCGCTGCACGGTCAGCGCCTTCGCAGCCTCGACGAACTCGTCCCACGTCTGAGGGGGCGCGTCGGGGTCAAGGCCGGCGGCACGGAACAGGTCCTTGTTGTAGAAGAGCGCCAGCGAGCGCACGGCGGTCGGCAGGCCGAAGTACTCGCCACCGACCTTCACGGACTCGACCATCGGGATGAAGTACTCCTCGATCCAGGCGTGGTCGATGTGCTCCTGCGGCAGTGGCTCGATGTAACCGGCGCGCTGCCACGAGCCGACCCAGCCGTAGAACAGCTGGACCACGTCGGGGCCCTGGCCGGCCGCGGTGGCGGCAGCCACGCGCTGCTCGTAGGCGTCGTACGGGAAGGTCTCTTGCACCACGATGACGTCGGGGTTCTCGGCGTTGAACTGCTCGATCAGCTGGTTCATGGCGTCGATGCGGGTGCCGAAGTCGTACTGCCAGTACGTCAGCGTCACCTGCGCCAAGGAGAGGCTCAACCCCGTGAGCAGGCCGAGCACGAGCGCGGTCCGAAGGATCCTCTGCATATGTCAATCATCCTTTCCCGACCCGCGCAGCTGTTGCCGCGCGGTGTCGATGCGAGCGGTCATGCCGTCGACCGCCCCATGGTAGCGCTCCGCCCGTTCCCGCAACGCACGCAGGTGTACGCGTACGGCCACAGGAGCCGGTCCGCCGAGGCCGGTGCGGCGCGCCACGAACGCGTGCGGCGCGAGGGCCTCGCGCAGCACGACCGGGTCGAGCGGCGGCCCGCCTGCCGCCAGGAGGTCGGCCGGTTCGGCCTGGCCGAGGGGCCGCCCCTCGCGCGCCATGTGCGCGAGCAGGGCGGCGACGTCACGGTGGGCCTCTGGGAATGTGCGGCCCGCCGTCCGCACGAGCTCGTCGGCGAGCTCGGTGGCGGTGGTGTCGGTGGCGGCGACAGACCGTGCGAGCGCCGCCGTGTCGATGCTGCAGCCGCGCAGGCACGCGGTGCTCAGCTCCAGCGCGCCGAGCAGCAGCTGGTGCAGGCTCTGTAGCGCGCCCTGGGCGTCGGGTCCGAAGTCGTTGAGGTCGCCGAAGGGGATGTTGTGGCCTGGGAGCGCGACCGCCTGCGCGACGCCGAGCGTGCGCGAGCAGCGCGTTCGGGCGTGCTCGAGGGCGACGGGGTTGCGCTTCTGCGGCATGATGGACGACCCCTGGACCAGGCCGTCGTCGAGTCGGAGCACGCCTGCGCTGGCCCAGGCGATCAGGTCGGTGAGCAGGCGGGAGAGGGTCAGCGCGACACTCTGCGCAACGTGGGCGACGTCGACCTGCCAGTCGGCGGCGGAGACGGCGTCGTACGTCGAGGCGACGCTCGCGCGGAAGCCGAGACGCTGGGCGCTGGCCTCGCGGTCGAGCGGGTGCGAGGTGCCGGCGAGGGCGGCGGCGCCGAGCGGGCAGCGATCCAAGCGCTCGAGCGCCTGCAGGGCGCGCTCGACGTCGCGCTCGATGGCGGCCGCCAGCGCGGCCAGGTAGTGCCCGACCGTGGTCGGTTGGCCGGGTTGGTGGTGGGTGCTCGCGATCATCAGGGTCTCGACGTGCGCCTCGGCGAGGTCGAGCAGCGCACCGTGCAGCGCGAGGAGCGCTCGCAGGCGCTGCAGTGCCGTGTCGCGGGCGCGCAGCACGTACACGGTCATGTCGAGGTCGTTGCGCGACAGCCCGAGGCGCAGCCAGCCGAGCGGCACGCTGCCGACGTCGGCCTCGAGCGCGCGCTGCAGCGCGAAGTACAGGTCGGGGCAGGCGTCGGGTCGGGGCGGCAATGCGGCGGTGCGGAGGCGCTGGAGCCCGGCCTCGAGCGCTGCGAGCTCGCCGCCGTGCGGCTGCGCGAGCGGGAGCGCCGCGACGCCCCGTGCGTGCGCGACGAGCACGTCGAGGAACAGGTCCCGGAGATGGCGGTCCGCGAACGCGTAGTCGGGTGCGAGCACCCAGTTGCGGTAAGCGGGGTGCCAGCTCACGGTACGGCGTCCGCTCCGGCCACGGGTTCGAGGTCGATGCCCAGGAGCCTGGC
>PWQI01000277.1 GCA_003556805.1 Trueperaceae bacterium
CGCCTGTACGTGTGGCGGGCCGACACCGCGATCGGCTCGGGGGTGGCCTCCGCCACGAGCAGCGCCAGCACGTTCGTGAGGACCGGACCCGGCCTGCCGGTCGTGATCCTCGGCCCCGACCTGTGGGTCCACCCGACGCCCAGCGCCGAAGCGTTGCGCGTGCAGGGCGTTGCCGGCACGTACACGGCCGGCACGACCGACGGGCCCGACCGGCTCACGTACCTCGTCCGTCCAGGCGGCATCGACACGCTCGACCTCTTGCTGCTGACACCCGAGGAGCCGTTGACGCGTGTGATCAGCCCGGCGTTCCGCGATCCGCAGGACGATCCGCGCCTCGCCGATCCCAGGCTGGTGACGTGGTTCAGGCCGCGTCTGCCGCCGACGCCCTGACAGCGCTCGCGATGCGCTCGGTCAGACCAGCGTCGACCAGCAACTCGGCTGTGCGCACGGCGCTCGTGACGGCCCTCGCATCGGACGAGCCGTGCCCGATGAACGCGTGCCCATCGACCCCGAGCAGCGGCTGAGCGCCGACCTCCGCGGGGTCGAGCCGCGCAGCCACGCGCCGCAGCGCCGGCTTCGCCAGCAGGCCGCCGAGCTTCGAGCGCAGGTCGCTCTTGAGCGCGTCACGCACCATGCCGAACAGGACCTTGGCCTCGCCCTCGGCCAGTTTGAGCATCACGTTGCCGGTGAAGCCGTCTGTGACCATCACGTCGGTCGTGCCACGAAACAGGTCGCGACCCTCCACGTTGCCGTGGAAGCGGATGCCGCGCGTAGCGGCGAGCAGCACGTGCGCGTCGCGCGTCAGCTCGTTCCCCTTCTCCGGCTCTTCGCCGATCGACATGAGCCCCACGGTGGGGGCGTCGGTCCCGTACATGGCCTTGGCGTAGGCGTCGCCCATCAGTGCGAACTGCTGCAGGAACGACGGTCGGCAATCGGCGTTCGCCCCGGCGTCGATGAGCGCCGTGAAGCCGCCCGTGGCGTTGGGGATGTTGGCGAGGATGGCCGGTCGTTCGACGCCCTTGACGCGGCCGAGCACGAGCAGAGCGGCCGCCATGGTGGCGCCCGAATGCCCCATGGACACGCACGCAGACGCCTCGCCGTCCTTGACGAGACGCGTCGCGACCACCACGCTGGCATCCTTGCGACGTCGGACGTCGGTGGCGTGCTCGTCCATGCCGATGACGTCGCCGGCATGCACGATCGGAATGTCGACGGCGCTGCCTCGCTCCGCCAGGGCTTCGCTGAGACGCGCTTCGTCACCGACGAGGACGACCTGGGCCCCCTGGCGCACGGCCTGGAGGGCTCCGTCGATGGCGGCGGCGGGCATGTGGTCGCCACCCATGGCGTCGAGGGCGATCGGTCGTCGGGTCACGGCCGGATTCTACCGCGCTCCAGCGGTATCCTGCGGGGCGTGGAGCTCGACCTGCGCACCTTCGACGCACCGGCCGGCGAACGGCTCGATGTCGCCATCGCCGCCGCCCTGGAGCTCTCGCGGACGAAAGCGCGCGATCTGGTCGACGAGGGGTACGTCACGCTCGACGGACGACCCGTCGGCAAGCCCGCCACGGTGCTGCGCGGCGACGAGATCGTGTCGGTGCTCATCCCCCCCGACCGCCCCGTGATGGTCGAGGCCGAGGACGTGCCGCTCACGGTGATCTACGAAGACGAGCACCTCGCCGCCATCGACAAGCCACCCGGCATGACCGCACATCCGACGGCGACCGTCCGGACGGGAACGGTCGTGAACGCCCTCCTGGCGCGCATGCCGCTCTCCAAGGAGCAGCATCAGGATCCCAGCGAAGACGCCTACCGGCCCGGCATCGTCCATCGGCTCGACAAGGACACGTCCGGAGTGATGGTCGTGGCCAAGCACGACGCGGCCCATCGCGAGCTCGCGGCCGCTTTCAAACGCCGTCTCACGGAGAAGATCTACGTCGCCATCGCCGTCGGCAGCGTCGACGACGGAGTCGTTGTGGACGCTCCCATCGGTCGACACCCGGTCAAGCGCCAGCAGATGACGGTCGGCGGCTCGAACCCTCGCTCGGCGGTCACGCACGTGCGCGCGATCGCCCGGCTGCCCGGCCACACGCTGGTGCGCCTGAAGCCCCACAGCGGCCGGACGCACCAGATCCGCGTCCACCTCGCCCACCTGGGCGCGCCGGTCCTCGGAGACGCCGTGTACGGGCGCCCTTCCGATGCGATCGCTCGGCAGGCATTGCACGCATACCAACTGACGCTGCCGCACCCGATCGACCACCAAGCCATCACGTTCAGCGCCCAGGTGCCGCTCGACATGGTCCATGCCTGGCTCCTCTTGGGAGGCACCTGGCCACCACCCGAGCACCCGACGCTGTAGATCGACATCGCACGAGGAGGCACGCGCATGGGCGACATCGAGGACTACCGAACGCTGTTCGATCTGGGTGGCAGGCACGCGCTGGTGATCGGTGGCGCCTCGGGCATCGGCGCCGAGACCTCGCTCGGTCTCGCCGACCACGGAGCGTTCGTCACGGTCGCCGACCTCTCGCACGCGGCGGCGGACGCCACGGCGGCTCGGATCCGTGAGCGTGGACGCCACGCCGACGCGGTGGCGCTCGACATCACGGACGAGGCTGCCGTAGAGCGGGTGATCGGTGGCCTGGACGCGCTCGACGTACTGGTGTGCAGCCCGGCCGTCAACGTGCGAAAGCCGCTGCTGTCGTTGAGCACGTCCGAGTTCGACCGCGTCATCGACCTGAACCTGCGGGGCAGCTTCTTCGTCATGCGCGCCGCCGGCCGCCGCATGGCAGCCCAAGGCACCGGCTCGATCGTCTTCTTCTCGTCGATCCGCGCGCAGGTGGTCGAGCCGGGTCAGGGCGTGTACGCGGCGACGAAGGCGGGGACGTTGCAGCTGATCCGGGCGCTGGCAGCCGAGCTTGGTCCACTCGGCGTCCGCGCCAACGCGATCGCCCCTGGCGTCGTCGAGACTCCGCTCACCGCGCCGATCAAAGCGGATCCTGACTGGTACCGCGCCTACGCCGAGCGCTCCGCGCTGGGGCGCTGGGCGCAGCCCTCCGAGCTCGTCGGCGCGGTGGTGTTCCTGGCCTCCGACGCGGCCTCGTTCGTGACCGGTTCGCTGCTCCTGGTCGACGGCGGTTGGACGGCCGTCGACGGCCGTTTCGCGCCGCCGCTATGAGTCCCGGCGGCACAGCTACGGACGACGTGCTCGCGCTGGCCCGAGCGGCTGCGGCGGCCGTCGACGCGACGCGCGTCGTGCGGCTGACGCAGGCGCTGGTGCGGGTGCGCAGCGTCGTCGACCCGGAGACCGGCGCCACCGAGTCGGCGTGCGCGCAGCTCGTCGTCGACGAGTTGCGCGCGGCCGGGTTCGCACCGGTCGTCCAGGAGGTCGAGCCGGGACGCCCGAACGTGATCTGCGATTGGTCGGGCGACGCGTTCGACCCAGCGAAGGACCGCACGCTGATGTTCGAAGGACACACCGACGTGGTCACCGAGGGAGAGCGTGCGCGCTGGACGTACGACCCGTTCGGCGCCGACCTGGTCGACGCCCCGGACGGCCAGCGCCTCTACGGGCGCGGTAGCGCCGACATGAAGGGCGGCGTGGCCGCCGCCATCTCGGCCCTCGAGGCGCTGCGCCGCGTCGCCCCGGACATCGCCGGTCGAGTCCGTCTCGGCATCGTCGTCGACGAGGAAGGGATGATGCTGGGGATCAAGGACTTCATCGCCCGCGGCTGGGCCGACGACGTCGACGCGGCGATCGTGTGCGAACCTGAGGAGCATGAGCTGTGCTTGGTCCAGAAGGGCGCGATGCGGCTGCACGTGCGTGTGAGCGGCGTCATGGCGCACGGGGCCATGCCGTATGCCGGCGTGAACCCCATCACCGGCCTGATGCGGTTCCTGGCGGCCGCCCACGCGCTGCAGGCCGACGAGCAGGCCCGCCTCGGCGCGCACGAGCAGCTGGGCCTGCCGTGGATCACGCCGACCATCCTCCGCGCCCCGGCGCACGGCGAGGCGCAGCTCAACGTGATGCCCGACGAGGCGTACGCCGCACTGGACGTACGCACCGTACCGGGGCAGGACCACGAGGCGCTCCACGGCGCGCTCACGGACGCCGCCGACGCCGTCGCCCGCGACACGCCTGGCTTGTCCATCGAGCTCGACTGGTTCGAGAGTCGGCCGTCGACCCAGACCCCTGAGGACGATCCGCTGGTGCACGCCCTCGAGGTCGCGTACCCACTCGTCTTCCAGCGTCCGGCGCGCTACGGCGGCGTCCCCGGAGCCACCGACGGCACCTTCTTGCGCGCGACCGCGGGCGTGCCGATCGTGACGGTCGGTCCGGGTGACCGAACCATCCCACACCAGGTCGACGAGTTCGTCCGAACCGACGACCTGGTGCTCGCCGCGCGACTCTACGCGGCTGCGGCGGCGGCCTACCTGGCGGCTCCGACGTGAGCTTCGGCGACTTCAGGCGAGAGCTGATCGAGACGGCGCTGTCGCTCACTCCCGCGATCGTGTTCATGGTCCTGGCGCAGGTGATCTGGCTGCGACTGCCGTGGGAGGAGTTCGGCATCGTCCTGATCGGCCTCGCCTGCACCGTCTTCGGCTTCGTGTTGTTCATCCAGGGCGCCAAGCTCGGTCTGCTGCCGCTCGGCCAAGGCATCGGCACGGCGTTCATCGAACGCGGCGCCGTCAAGCCGCTGCTGGTCTTCGGCTTCCTGCTCGGGATCGTGCTCACCGTGGCCGAACCGGACGTCCGCCTGCTGACGTTCCAGCTCGACGACATGTTCGGCGATACGGTCAACAGGACCGCCTTGATCGGCGCTGCCGCGCTCGGGCTCGGGCTCTTCGCGGTGATGGCGCTGTTGCGCATCGCGTTGGCGTGGCCGATCCACTACGTCCTCATCCCGGGCTACGGGTTGGCGATGGTCCTCGCGCTGTTCGCCGACGAGCTGACCGTCACGCAGGCGTTCGACATCGGCGCGGTGACCACAGGGCCAATGACGGTGCCGTTCCTGATCGCGCTCGGGGTGGGCATCGCGTCGGTGCTCGGCAACCAGAGCCGCATGCGCGCCAGCTTCGGGCTCATGGCGATCGGATCCGTCGGGCCGGTGCTCATCGTCCTCGTGTGGGGGCTGCTGCGGGGCGCATCGTGACCCTCGATCTGTGGAGCACGGTCTCGCACGCGGCGCTCGAGGTCGTCGAGGCGACGCTCCCGGTGCTCGCCTTGATCGCGTTCTTCCAGTTCGTGGTCCTCCGCCGCCCCGTGAACCAGCCGCGGGCCGTCGTGACCGGCATCGTCATGGCGATGTTCGGCTTCTTCCTCTTCATCGTCGGCGCCAAGCTCAGCCTGATCCCCATGGGCGTCGCCATCGGCGAGGTCCTGGCAGGGGCGCCGATCGTCGCCGTCCTGGGCTTCGCCTTCGTCCTCGGCGCAGCGGTTGCGTTCGCGGAACCGGCCGTGCGCATCCTGGCGTTCGAGGTCGACGAGGTCTCGGCCGGCTCGCTTCGCAAGCGCCTCATCTCGAGCGCTGTGGCACTCGGGGTCGGCATCGCCGTCATGGTGTCCGTGTTGCGCATCGTGCATGAACTGCCGCTCGCTGCCGTCCTCGTGCCCGGCTACGCGCTCGCGATCGTCTTGACGCTCTTCACCCCACGTGACATGGTGCCCGCGGCGTTCGACGCCGGCGCCGTGGCAACGGGCCCGGTCGCCGTGAACTTCGTCCTCCCGCTCACCAC
>PWQI01000220.1 GCA_003556805.1 Trueperaceae bacterium
CACGTAGCCATGCGCTTCGGCTCGACGGGGCCGTCGAACACGGTCGTCACCGCCTGCGCCACCGGTTCCGGCGCGATCATCGACGCCTATCGCACCATCGAGCGCGGCGAGGCCGAGATCATGTTCACGGGCGGCGCCGAGGCCTGCGTCACGCCGATGGGCATCGGTGGCTTCGCCGTCATGAAGGCGCTCTCGACGCGCAACGACGAGCCCGAGACGGCGAGTCGCCCGTTCACCGCGAGCCGCGACGGGTTCGTGGCCGGCGAGGGTGCCGGCGTGCTGGTCCTCGAGGAGCGCGAGCGCGCGATCGCCCGAGGTGCCCGCATCTACGCAGAGGTCATCGGCGGCGCGACGAGCGCCGACGCGTACCACATCACGGCCCCGGCCCCGGGCGGCGCTGGCGCCGTGCGCTGCATCCGCTGGGCGTTGCGCGACGCCGGGCTGGAACCGGCCGACGTCGGCTACGTGAACGCGCACGGCACCAGCACGCCCGCCAACGATCTGAACGAGACGCTGGCGTTCAAGGCCGTGTGGGGCTCGCGCGAGGCCGTACCACCGGTGTCGTCGACCAAGTCGATGACCGGCCACACGCTCGGCGCCGCGGGCGGCATCGAGGGCATCGCGACGGTCCAGGCGCTGCACGCGGGCGTCCTGCCACCGACCCGCAACCTGTTCGACCCCGATCCCGAGCTCGACCTCGATTACATTCCGCACGAGCCACGCCACGAGCAGGTCGACGTCGCCCTGTCGGTGAACTTCGCCTTCGGCGGTCAGAACGCCGCGGTGGTGTTCAAGCGCGTCTGAACACGGGAGGCTTGCGGCGCCCTCCGCGCAGCGACGACGACGGAACCCATGCGCGCCATCGTCTACCGTGCACCATGCTCACCGCACGCGCCACCCTCCTCGCGCTCATCGCCTTCCTCGCGACCGCCTCGGTCCTCGCGGGCGGACTCGTCTCTCA
The DNA here is from genome assembly GCA_003556805.1 of Trueperaceae bacterium. Classification (GTDB taxonomy): domain Bacteria; phylum Deinococcota; class Deinococci; order Deinococcales; family Trueperaceae; genus CSSed10-48. The sequence goes on from PWQI01000220.1 coordinate 962, forward strand.
ACCGCTCGAGCCCCTCGTCGAGCAGCCGATCGCGATGACCGACGTCGGGCCGACATCGGCGAGTCTGCTCGTCACCACCGACGTGGACCTCGCCTGCGTCGTGGTGTTCGGTACGGACACCGACTTCGGCGGTCTGGCGCTCGATCTCGACATGGGCGGCGCCGCGCATCGCGACCACCGGGTGGCGCTTCGAGGCCTCGAGCCCGACACCGAGTACGTGTTCCGCATGCAGGGATCGGCACCCGACGGCACCTTCTACGCCAGCGAGGTCTACGCCTTCCGAACGCTGCCGGCCGCCGCCGACGATCGAGCGTGGCGCAACGTGGCCACGGTCGACGCCGGGGCGCGCGTCGTCGAGGCGAGCAGCGAGTTCGGCGCAGCCTTCGCCGCCGAACGCGCCATCGACGGATCGGCGACCACCGAGTGGTCGTCGCGCGGCGACGGTGACGAAGCGTTCATCACCGTCGAACTCGCCGAGCGCGTTGCCTTCGCCGGGTTCGGCGTGTGGTCGCGCACCATGGGCAGCAGCGCCGAGATCCGCCGCTTCGAGGTGGTCACCGAGGCGGGCGACGTGTACGGTCCGTTCGAGATCGACGGAGCCGCCGAACGCTTCGTCTTCGACGCCACGGGCGAGGCGCAGACGTTCACGCTCCGGGTGCTCGACTCGACGGGTGGCAACACGGGCCTGATCGAGTTCGCCGTATACGTCGAGAACGACTGATCTCAGATCGCTAGGTCGAGTGCGTAGCGCACCGCCACGTCGAGCGGCAGGGCCGCACCCTCCGACCATGCGCGCTCGACCTCCGGTTCGTTGCGCTTCACGTCGGCCAGCGCCTTGCGCACCACACCCGCCTCTGGCTCGAAGCCGGCGCTCCCGAACTGTCGCGCAGCGGCGGCGGCCGCCGCCGCCAGCCGCGCCGCGTGCTCGCGTGCACCCGAACGCTGGGCGATGAACGCAGCGACCTCGAGTGCGAACACCGCGGCGCCGTGGAACGCGAGGCCGTCGAGGTTCGTGAGCGCGACCCGCACCTGTGCCCACGCTTCCGACCAGCGACCCGCGAGACCGAACGTGACGGCCAGGCAGATCCGAGCCCACGACTCGGACTGCGGGTCACCCGCCTCCGCCTGGAGGGTCGCGGCCGCCTCGGCCCAGCGCTCTGCCTCGGCGAGATCGGAGCGCCCGATCGCAGCACGCGCGAGCATCACCCACCCGAACGACTCGGCCCACGGCCAACCCACGCTTGCGGCGCTCGTGCGGGCCGCCTCGGCGTGCCGCCGGCAACCGTCGAGATCACCCTCGCTGGCGTGCACGATGGCCCGGGCGATGTGCAACACGGTGCGAGCCGGCACGTCGTCGACGGCCGTGAGCGTTGCCTCGGCTGCGTCCAGCGCAGCGCGCGCGGCAACGAGGTCGCGCTGCTGGAGCGTGCACGCGCACAGGCCGAGCAGCAGGTCGAGCCGCAGCTGGGGGTCAAGGTCGCGGGGGTCAAGGTCGCGGGGGTCAAGGTCCGAGGCGCCGCGGACGCCCGCGGCGCCCAGCAGCTCGCGCAGCCACGGGACGTGCTCCGCTCCCTGCCCCTCGATCCACCAGTACAGCCAGAGCGAGCGCGCGAACGCCGCGGCGGCGGCCGCGTCGCGCATCGACGTCACGTGCGCCAGGGCGGCGCGGAGGTTGTCGGCCTCCCTGCGCAGCACCGCGAGGCGCTCCGCTCGGCCGTCCTGGAGCGCGACACCGTTGCTCGCTGCGACGTGGAGGAAGTGCTCCGCATGGCGCGAACGCACCGCTCTCTCGTCACCCGACGTGTGCAGCTGCTCGAGTGCGCTCTGGCGCACGAGCTCGAAGCCGAGGTAGCGGGCGCCGCTGTCGACACCGAACCGCTGTAGGAGACCGTGATCGACGAGCTCCGCCAAGGCGTCGAGCGTCGCCGTGGTCGGACCGCTGGTCGCTGACGCCCCGGCGCCGGCCACCGCCTCGATCGCCTCGAGGTCGGCACCGCCGACGAAGACGCTCGTGCGGCGCAGCAACGTGCGGGCGTCTTCGCTCAGCAGGTCGACGCTCCACGCAATCGTCCGACGTATCGTTCGCTGCCGTTTCGGCAGGTCGTGCGCCCCGCCGGCGAGGGTGTCGAGGCGATCACCGAGCGTGGCGTCGAGGCGGTGTTCGAGCGCTTCGAGCGACAGATGGCGCACTCGGGCGGCCGCGAGCAGGATCGCGAGCGGCCAGCCCTCCAGGCGTCGTGCGAGCCGTAGCAACGCCGCGGCGTTGTTCGCTCCGACCTCGAAGGTCGGGTCGGTGGCGCGAGCGCGCCACACGAACAGCCCGACGGCGGGGTTGGCACGCGCGGTCGCGACGAGCGCCTCCGTGCTCGTGGCAGCGGCCACGTCGTCGATCGGCAACGGCGAGAGCGGCACGCAGCGCTCGGCGGAGAGCCGCAGCGGAACGCGGCTCGTCACGAGCAGCGTGAGCCCAGGCGCAACCTCGAGCAGTCGCGCCAACAGCGGGACGGCGGCGACGACCTGTTCGAGGTTGTCGAGCACGAGGAGTGAGCCGCGCGCCGTCAGGTAGGCCTCGAGCGTCTCCGCGGCGCCGCGCTCGTCGGCGCCACGCAGCCCGAGCGCCGCGGCGATCGCGCCCGCCACGAGCCGGTGGTCGTCGACGCCCTGGAGGCCCACGAACGCGACCTCGTCACCGGAGCGGGCACGCAGACGGTGCGCGAGTTCGAGCGCGAGGCGCGACTTCCCGATCCCACCAGGGCCGACCAGGGTCACGAGGCGGACGGCAGGATCGTCCAGCAGGTCGGTCGCCTGCTCCAGCTCGCGCTCACGGCCGAAGAGTGGTCCCCACACGCCGGGCACCGGTGCGCTCGCGGGCTGTGCCCACGCGTCGGGCAGCCGCTCGAAGCGCTCCGACAGCAGCGTCGCGAGATCCTCGGCCACCAGGTCGCGCAACTCGTCGGCGTCGCCGAAGGGGCGGTAGCTGACACGGTCGTCGGCGCGTACGCGGCCGAGCAGGGTGTCGAGCGCCGGCTCGCGCCCACCCTCGACGCGCTTCACGTAGATGAGCTTCGGCCGTTCGCCGGAGCGCAGGTACTCGTCCTCGAGCCCGGAGACGCGCTCGCCAGGTGCGATCCAGCCGTAGCGGTGCGCGTACACGCCGACGAAGACGTCGCTCTGGTCGAGGTAGGCGCGGTACAGGTCGCGTGGGGGGTGGGCGCGGGCACCGGACTCGAACATCACGGGCGTCAGGCGCAGGCTCTCGACGGCAGCGCGCACGGCGGCACGCTCCTCCGCGAGCTCGACCAACGTGGAGCTGACGAACACCCGCACGCGCTGATCCGGGGTACGGATGGAGGGGCGCGTCGGTACGGCCGCGACCGCCGGTACCGAGCGGGCCGCGGTCGCGGTGGCGGCCGGGGCCGCACCATCGATCGACGCAACGCTCGGCACGCCCTCATGCACCGCCGCGACGTCGTCGTGCGGGGTGTCGCTGGACGCAACCGGTTGGACCCGACTGCGCCGCCGCTCGTCGATGAATCGTGTGACCGTGGTGGCGTTGACCGCGATCGCCATCACGATGCCGATGCCACCTAGGATCGACAACACGAGCTCCATACCCGTCGTGACCTCCACGGCACGGTGCGTCGTCTGGCGCCCTGCGATCGGGTCGACCGGCGCTGCGACAGCACCACTCTGGGGCACGCTCACGTGGCTGTCAACGCCACCGGGTCGTGCGACGGGACCATCACCCTGGCGACGGAGGGTACACTGGCAGGAGTCCCACCCCCCCTGGGGTGCTCGGCGCGCTACGGCGCGCCCCGAGGAGGCAACCATGACCCATCTCGATGTTCAAGGCATGACCTGCAGCCACTGCTCCGCGGCGGTGAAGCGAGCCCTCGAGGCCGTTCCTGGCGTCGAGAGCGCTGCCGTCGATCTCGACGCCGGTCACGCGTCCGTCACGGGATCCGCCCCCATCGACGCGTTGGTCAAGGCCGTCGCCGACGAGGGCTATCAGGCAGCGCCGGCCTCATGAGCGCGGCGCCGGACGAGGTCCGCCCGTCGGACACGCACGGCGTCGACGAGGCGATCACCCACATCGCTGCCCACGACGACTGCTTGCACCTGGACGCGGCGGTGCGGGAAGACGCGTCGCGCCGCCTGAAGAGCGTTCGCGGCCACGTCGAGGGCGTGCTGCGGATGCTCGACGATCCGAACGTGTACTGCGTCGACGTGCTCAAGCAGGTGTCCGCCGTTCAGGGCGCCTTGCGCAAGGTGAGCGACGGCGTGCTGCGCTCCCACATCCGCGACCACGTGGTCACTGCTGCGCAACGCGGCGACACGGAGCACATCGTCGACGAACTGATGGAGGCGCTGAAGTACAAGGCCTGACGTACGACCCGAGGACCGCCGGGTCTTCTGGATCTTCCCTGGCCCCACCCCGGGTGGGGTAGGATGGTCTCATGAGCGAAGCGATCGCCGCCACACCACCGACCGACGCCACGCTGCGAGTGCACGTGCGCGGCATGACGTGTGCCGCCTGCACGGCGCGCGTCGAACGCACCCTCGGACGGACCGAGGGCGTTGCCGAGGCGTCCGTGAACCTGGCGACCGAGCAGGCGACCGTCCGGTACGACCCGGCGTTTGCGACCCCGGTCGTGCTCCTGGACGCGATTCGCGGCGCTGGCTACGAGCCCGTGGTCGAAGAGGTCGAACTCTCGGTCACCGGCATGACCTGCGCGGCCTGCTCGGCGCGCGTCGAGCGCGCC
>PWQI01000261.1 GCA_003556805.1 Trueperaceae bacterium
AGCCGTCGGGATCGTCCGGGCCGTTCGAGTCGTCCGGGTCGCGTCGACCGCGGCCGGAGTCGGCCGCCTCGCTGGGCTCCGCCGCGCCACGCTGCGTGGCGAGCCAGGTCTCGAGGATCAGGATGGCGCTCGCCTCGTCGACGCGGCCCTTCTGGCGGCGCTTGCCGAGCGGCAGGCCGCTGCCACGCAAGGCTCGCGCGGCGGCCTGGCTGGTGAAGCGCTCGTCGACCAGGTGGATTGGCAGGCCGAGCGCGCCGAGCCGCGCCGCCAGTCGCCGCACGCGTGACGTCTGGGGGGAGTCCGCACCGTCGGTGCGCAGCGGCAGGCCGACGACCAGGCGCGTGACGCCCTCCGCTTCGATCACGGGGCGCAGGGCGTCGAGCGTGCGCGCATCGTCGCCGCCGGGCACCGTGCCGCGGCCGAACGCGAAGCTAGAGCCGACCCGACCGACCGCCAGACCGGTGCGGGCCTCGCCGGCGTCGAGCGCGAGCACGACCTCGCCGACGCGCGCGCCGTCGGCACGACGGTCGGCGTCAGGGCCGGCGTCCACGTCGCCCGGTCCGCTCGGCCTCAAGCCGTCAACACCTCGGGGACCGCAGCGAGCGCCGCGCGCAAGCCCTCGGCGTCGCGCACGCCTGCTTGCGCCATGTCGGGACGCCCGCCGCCGCCTCCACCGCCGCGCTGCGCCAGCGCCTTGATGAAGCGACCGGCGTGCGCCCCACGGGCCTGCGCTGCCTCGCTGACCTTCACGACGAGTTGCTGGCCGCTGCCGAGCACCACCACGTCGGCATCGGTCTTCTGCAGCACGGCATCGGCCGCGTTGCGCAGTGCGCTCGCGTCGAGCCCGTCGAGGGCCGCGCTGGCGTAGCGGAAGCCGCCGGCCTCGTGCACGTCGCCCGCGCCCGCCGCGGCGCCCGTCTGCGCGGCGGCCAGGCGATCGCGCAGCTGTGCGCTGTCGCGTTGGGCCGCGCGCAGGTCGGCTTGCAGCTTGGCGATCCTCGCCTCGAACGCGTCGGGCGTGGCGCCGAGTGCGCGGGCGCCCGCCTGCACCGCTGCGCGCAGCGATTGCACCTGCTGCACGGCGGTGGTTCCTGCGACGGCCTCGAGGCGCCGCACCCCTGCCGCCGCCGCCTCCTCGCCGGTCACCAGGAGCGCACCGATCTCGCCGGTGCGGCGCACGTGCGTGCCGCCGCACAGCTCGATCGACGGTGACGCGTCCTCGCCCACGCGTACCATGCGCACGCGCTCGCCGTACTTCTCGCCGAACAGCATCATCGCGCCCTCGGCGCGCGCCTCGGCGATCGGTACCACCCGGGCGCTCACCGGCAGGTCGGCCTGGATCCAGGCGTTGGCGAGCCGCTCGATGTGCTCGAGCTGCTCGTTCGTGATGGCGGTGCCGTGGCTGACGTCGAAGCGCAAGCGGTCGGGCGCGACCAGCGAGCCGGCCTGCGCGACGTGCTCGCCCAGCACGCGCCGGAGCGCGGCGTGCAGCAGGTGCGTAGCGGTGTGGTGCTTCTCGGTCTCGCGCCGTGCAGGGTCGACCGCGACGTGCACGGTGGCGCCGGTCGTGAGCCGCCCTCGGACCACGCGGCCCGTGTGGAGCACGTGTCCGTGCGGCGTCTTGCCGGTGTGCGTCACCGCGATCGCGCCGCCGGGCCAGGTCAGCTTGGCGGCGTCGCCCACCTGGCCGCCGCCCTCGGGGTAGCAGGGGGTGCGGTCGAGGACCACCTGGACCGCACCCCCCTCGCCGACCTCGCTCGCGCGGGTGCCATCGACGACGAGCGCCTGGACCGTCGCATGCGCTTCCAGCGCCTCGAAGGCCACCGAGACGGTGGCGGGGACGTCGGATGCGAGCTCGTCGAGGCCGTCGCCGGCGGCGCCGAAGAGCGCACCCTTGGCGCCGCCGGCGCGGGAGACGGTGCGGGCGGCCTCGCGCGCCTCGGCGTAGCCGGCGCGGTCGACCTCGACGCCACGCTCGGCCGCCATCTCGACCGTGAGGTCGAGCGGGAAGCCGTAGGTCTGCCACAGGTCGAAGGCCACCGCTCCGGAGAGGACGCGGCCGTCCAACGCGTCGAGCACGTTCGCGACGCGCTCGATGCCGGCCTCGAGGGTGGTGAGGAAGTGCTCCTCCTCGGCCTTGACGATCGCCGCCACCCGCGAGCGCTGGTCGCGCACGGCTGGGTACGCGCCGCCCATCGACTCGGCCACGGCGTCGACCAGGCGGTGCAGCAGCGGCTCGCGCACGCCCAGCTTCCAGGCCTGTCGGGCGGCACGACGGATCAGCATCTTGATGACGTACCCCGCGCCGTCGTTGGCGGGCAGGACGCCGTCCGTGATGCACATCGTGACGGAACGCGCGTGGTCGGCGATGATCCGGTGCTCCACGCTCTCGAGGTCGCGGTAGGGCTGGTTCGACGCCTGCTCGATGAGGCGGATGCTGGGGCCGAAGATCTCGGTGCCGTACGCGTCGTGGGCACCGCTGACGACCGACGCCAGACGCTCGAAGCCCATGCCGGTGTCGATGTTCTGCATCGGCAGCGGCCGCAGTTCGCCCTCGACCAGGTCGTACTGGGTGAAGACGAGGTTCCAGATCTCCATGAAGCGATCGCCGGCGCCGGTGTTCGGTCCGGTCTCGTCCGGGCTGCCGTAGGCGGGGCCGCGGTCGTAGAAGATCTCGGAGCAGGGACCGCACGGGCCGCTGCGACCGTCCTTGACGGCGTTGGCGGGCCAGAAGTTCTCGGCCTCGCCGAAGCGCGACACGCGCGCCGCGGGGACGCCGACCTCCTCGGTCCAGATCCGGTACGCCTCGTCGTCGTCGCTGAACACCGTGACCCACAGGCGCTCGGGGTCGAGACCGAGCCAGGCCGGGTCGGTGAGGAACTCCCAGGCCCACGCGGCGGCCTCGGCCTTGAAGTAGTCGCCGAACGAGAAGTTGCCGAGCATCTCGAAGAACGTGTGGTGGCGCCGGGTGCGACCGACGTTCTCGATGTCCGAGTCCTTGCCGCCGGCCCGCATGCACTTCTGCGACGTCACGACCCGCGGCCAGACGCCCTCGAAGCCGGGGAAGCGCGGTGTGGCGCCCTGGAAGTACGCCTTGAACTGCTGCATCCCGGCGACGTTGAACATCAGCGTCGGGTCGTCGCTCTTGAGCGACGCGGACGGGTGCACCAGGTGCCCCTTCGATTCGAAGAAGCGCAGGAAGGTGTTGCGGAGCTCGTCGAGCTCGAGTGTCGTGGCCATGGGTCCGCCTCCGGAAGACGGCACGTGGACGGGCGCCGCCGCGAGCAGCCGCCATCATACCGGCCGCTCGGCGCGGTGCGCCGTGCGGCGGGGAACCACTGGGCCCGCTCCGCCGCGACGCAGACGTACGATGGTGAGCGTGTCCGGCGCCGCCTCCGCCCCCGAACAGGCCCCGAGCGACCGGCAGCGGCTGGCGCTGTTGCTCGTCGGTGTGGGTGCGTTCCTCACGATCGGCGCGTTGCAGTCGCTGTACGGGCCGTCGTTCGCCGCACTGCAGGCGCGCTATGGCGTCAGCGTCGCGCAGGTTGGCGGGGTGGTGTCGGCGCACTTCGGCGGCGCCTTCGTGGGCGTGCTCGCCTCGGGGCTCGCGCTGGTGCGCCTCGGCTATCGCGGCAGCCTCGTCACCGCCGCCGTCCTCATCGCCGCAGGCACCAGCGTGATCGGCCTGGCCGGCACGTGGCCGGTCGCGCTCGCCGCCGCGTTCGTCGCTGGCCTCGGCTTCGGTCAGGTGACCGTGGCGGTGAACCTGATGGTCGCGCGCGCCTACGACCGGGCGGCGACGGGTCCGCTCAACGCGTTGAACGGGACGTACGGCCTGGGCGCCGTGCTCGGCCCGGCGCTCGTGGCGCTGGCGACGGCGCGCCTCGGCGCGACGCCCGAGGCGGGGGCGTGGGTGTTCGGCACCGTCGCGGTCGGGGCCGTGGCGTTCACGCTGGCCGCGACGCGCCTGCGCTGGTGGCCGCAGCCGCGGCGTCCGCAGCGCTCCAGGACGGAGCGGCCGCCCTTCGGTGCGCTGGCGTTCATGCTGCTGCTGTTCCTGTACGTCGCCGTCGAGGTGACCACGCCGGCGTGGATCCCGACGCATCTGGCGAGCCGTCTCGGCGACACGAACGCGGCCTTGGTCGCGTCGGCGTTCTGGGCGGCGCTCACGATCGGCCGCTTCGGCGTGGTGCCGCTCGCCGCCCGCATGCGGCCGCGCGACCTGGTGCTGGGTGCCTCGCTGGTCGGGTTGCTGGGGCTCCTGCTCGCGCAGGTCCCGGCGCTGGCGGTGCCGGGCTACGTGCTGGCCGGTCTGGGGTTCGCGCCGGTGTTCCCGACGACCATCGCCTGGCTGCAGTGGCGCTTCGGCGATCGCGGTGAGGGCCTCACGCCGTTCGTGATCGCCTCGGGCAACCTGGGGCCGGTGCTCGGCGCGCCGGCGGTCGGCGTGGTGGTCATGGCGACCAGCCCCGAGTCGATCCCCAGCGTGCTGGCCGGGGCGGCTGCGCTGCTCGTGGCGAGCGTGGCGTTCACCTGGTGGCGTGGTCGACGCTCTGAGCGGATCGCCTAGCCGGCTGGCAGGACTGCGCGGCGGCGCGGCGACGCGGCGCGCGCGTCGGAGAGGAGACGACAGCATGCAGGTTCCATCGACCGAACCCGACGGGCCCGCGGGCGCGTCCGAGCACCTGCTCGACACGGTGCGAGCGTCGTACCGCGACCAGCGCGCGTTGGCCGAGCGCGCCCTCGCGCAGCTCGAGGACGACGATTGGCACGTGCGACTCGATCCCGAGAGCAACTCGATCGCGATCGTCGTGCGACACCTCGCGGGCAACATGCGCTCGCGCTGGACCGACCTGCTCACGAGCGACGGAGAGAAGCCCTGGCGTGACCGGGACGGCGAGTTCGCCGTGACGGACGACGCCTCCGAGGCGCTGCTCGAGGCGTGGCACGCGGGCTGGGACCTGACGCTCGCGACCCTCGACGGCCTCCGGCCGAGCGACCTGGCGCGTGAGGTCACGATCCGAGGCGAGCCGCACAGCGTGGCCGAAGCGGTCGTCCGGCAACTCGTGCACTACGCCCAACACGTGGGGCAGATCGTGATGTTGGCGAAGCCCCTGCGCGGCGACGCGTGGCGCTCTCTCAGCCTGCCGACGCCTCGTCGGGAGGCGCCGGAGCCGCCGCTTCCACCTCGTTGAACACGGCGTCGGCGTCCGCCTCCACACCGAGCGCTCCGAACGTGTCGCACAGGTTGGTGGCGTCGCGGCGCAGGAGCGTCCTGGCCTCGGCGTGGTGCCGTGGGATCGCCTGCGGAACGTCGATCACGACCACCTCGCCCTGCCACCACAGCAGGTTGTACGTCGAGTAGTCGCCGTGCACGACGCCGAGCCGCCAGAGGGTGGCGAGGTGCTCGACGCTGCGTGCGAACGCCCACTCGGCGTCGGCTCCGCTGAGTTCCGCGTCGGCGAGACGTGGCGCCGGGCCGTCGTCGTCGCCCAGGTAGCGCATCACGACCACGTCGCCCGAGCGCGCCAGCAGGCGCGTGCCGGGGCCGACGAGCGGTTCGGGCACGGGCACGCCAGCGCGGTGCAGCCGCCACAGCGTCCGGTACTCGTGCAGCGCCCAGCGGGCCGTCTGGGCGCGGCGGCCGCGGGCGCCGGCCGCGGCGATCGCCCTGGTGGCGCCGCCGTCCTCGAAGCGACCGGCCTCGTAGC
>PWQI01000083.1 GCA_003556805.1 Trueperaceae bacterium
GCGGGGCCGTGGCCGCTGGTGGTGATGATCCACGAGTTCTGGGGGCTGGACGAGGCCACCATCGGCAAGGCCGACCTCCTCGCGGCCGAAGGGTACGTGGTGATCGCGCCCGATCTGATGCGTGGGCGCTCCACGCGCTGGTTGCCGAGCGCTATCTGGCAGACGCTGCGGACGCCGGACGAGCGCGTGCGGTCGGATCTCGACGCCGTGCTCGCGGCGTTCGCCGGGCACGCGGACGTCGACGCGAACCGGCTTGCGGTGATGGGCTTCTGTTTCGGCGGGCGCATGGCGTTGCGCTACGCGCTCGAGCGCCCCGACGTCGCTGTCACGGGCGTGTACTACGGCAACGTGAGCGCCGACGCCCGTGCGCTGCGGCAGCTGGGTGGACCCGTCCTGGGCGTGTTCGGCGCGAACGACACCTCGATCCCGCAGAGTGAGGTCGCGGCGTTCGAGCGCGCCCTGGCCGCGGCCGGGGTCGAGCACGAGGTGCACGTGTTCGACGGCGTGGGGCACGCCTTCGTCACGGGTCCTGGTGGCATCGAGAACGACCCGGTGCAGGCGGAGGCCTGGCGGCTGCTCGTCGACTTCCTGCGCCGGAACCTGTGAACGAGGCGCGGGCCTCCGGTGGCTAGATGGCGCGTTTGAAGGGGTAGATCTCGTAGTGCTGCCACACGCCCTGACGGGCGTAGACGTCGGCCTCGAGGAGCGCTCGCACGGCGGCTTCGTCGGCTGCCTCGAGGACGAGCGCCGAGCCGACCATGGTGCCGGCTTCATCGAGGATGGCACCGCCGACGTGCATGGTGCCGCGTTGCGCGAGCGCCCTGGCTCCCTCGAGGTGTCGTTCGCGAACCGCCTGGCGGCGCTCGGGCGCGCCGGCGTCGGTTCCGTCCTTGGCGATGACGAGGTAGAGCATCGCGGCCTCGATTCCCGCAGCCTCGTGGTTCGCGGCCGCGGCGTCCAGTGTCGCGCCATCGGCGACCGACGACAAGTCCCGGGCAACTTGATACGACTAGACTCACATCTGTTGACAGTGCAGGAGGGTACTGCTACACTCGCTTCTGGTGCAGAAGGTGCGCACGACCGTGTCAGGTCGCTTGCGCGCCCGTGACCCATCCTACCCGCATGGCCGGTACCGACCGTCCGGCGCGGAACCACGAAGGAGCTCCACCATGGCCAAGGCCGTCGGCATCGATCTCGGAACCACCAACAGCGTCATCAGCGTCATGGAGGGTGGCGAGAGCGTCGTCCTCGTCAACTCCGAAGGCAACCGCACCACCCCGTCGGTGGTCGGCTTCAAGGACGACCAGCGCCTCGTCGGCCAGGTCGCCAAGCGGCAAGGCGTCCTGAACCCGAAGGGCACGATCTTCGAGGCCAAGCGCTTCATCGGGCGCACCTGGGACGAGATCCAGCACGAGGCGGAGCGCGCGCCCTACGAGGTGGTGAAGGGCGACGACGGCGGCGTTCGCTTCGTCGTCGCGGGTGAGCAGCACACGCCCGAGGCGATCTCGGCCATGGTGTTGCGCAAGCTCGTGAGTGACGCCAGCGAGCAACTCGGCCAGAAGATCACCAAGGCCGTCATCACGGTGCCCGCCTACTTCAACAACGCCCAACGCGAGGCCACCCAGAACGCCGGCAAGATCGCCGGCCTCGAGGTGCTTCGCATCGTCAACGAGCCGACGGCCGCCGCGCTCGCGTACGGCCTCGACAAGAAGGGGAGCGAGACCGTCCTCGTCTTCGACTTGGGTGGCGGCACCTTCGACGTCTCCGTCCTCGAGGTGGGCGACGGCGTGTTCGAGGTGCGCAGCACCTCCGGCGACACGCACCTGGGTGGCTCGGACTTCGACTACGCCATCGTCAACTGGCTCGCCGACGAGTTCAAGGCGGAGTACAACGTCGACCTGCGCAAGGACAAGCAGGCCCTGCAGCGCCTGATCGAAGCCTCCGAGAAGGCCAAGATCGAGCTCTCCGGTCTGCCCGAGACGACCATAAGCCTGCCGTTCATCGCCATGGACCCAGCCTCCAACGCGCCGCTCTACCTCGAGAAGAAGCTCTCGCGCTCGAAGTTCGAAGACTTGATCGGTTCGCTGCTCGGGCGCATCCGGGGCCCCGTCGAGCAGGCGCTCAAGGACGCCAAGTTGAGCAAGGACAAGATCGACGAGATCATCCTGGTCGGTGGCAGCACGCGCGTGCCGGCCGTGAAGAAGCTCGTCAAGGAGTTGTTGGGCAAGGAGCCGAACCAGACCGTCAACCCCGACGAGGTGGTCGCGCTCGGCGCCGCGATCCAGGCCGGCGTGCTCACCGGCGAGGTCGACGACATCGTGCTGCTCGACGTCACCCCGCTCTCCCTCGGGGTCGAGACCAAGGGCGGCGTGTTCACCAAGCTGATCGAACGCAACACCACCGTGCCCGTGCGCAAGACCGAGACCTTCACCACCGCCGACCACAACCAGACCGGCGTCGAGGTCCACGTGCTCCAAGGCGAGCGCAGCATGGCCGGTGACAACAAGTCGCTCGGTCGGTTCAAGCTCGAGAACCTCCCCCCGATGCCCGCCGGGGCGCCCCAGATCGAGATCACCTACGACATCGACGCCAACGGCGTGTTGAACGTCTCCGCCAAGGAGAAGTCGACCGGCAAGGCGGCCTCCATCACGATCCAGAACACCACCACCTTGGCCGACGACGAGGTCGACACGATGGTCAAGGACGCCGAGCGCCACGCCGAGGAGGACCGCGTGCGGCGCGAGGGGGCGGAGGCCCGCAACCAGCTCGACTCGCTCCGCCTGCAGGCCCAGAAGGCGGTCGACGAGGCCGAAGGCGCCAGCGACGAGCAGAAGCAGCCGCTCCAGGCCGCCATGGACGAGGCCAAGACCGCACTCGACGGCAACGCTCCCAAGGACGAACTCGAGTCCAAGGGACAGGCGCTCGCGGCCGCCCTCCAGGCGTTCATGCAGGCGACGGCCCCGCAGGCCGCCGACGGCCCGGACGACGGTGAGCCGACCACGGAGGCCTCCCCGGCGGATGGCGATGACGACGTCATCGACGCAGACTTCAAGCCCAGCGGGACGTGAGTGCGATGGCAGACGACGAGCGGCGCGACGATCACCAGGCCGAACCGCGCGACGGCCAGGACCCCACGCGTGTGGCTGACGATCTCGCCGAGGTCGACATCTTGCGCTCCGAGTTGAGCGCCGCCAGCGAGCGCCTCACGGCGCTCGAGGCCGAGCACCAAGCCTGCCTCGACAAGATGCTGCGAGCCCGCGCCGACCTCGAGAACACGCGCCGCCGCCACGCACAGGAGGTCGAGCGCGCTCGCGAGGCCGGTGTGGACGCCGCGCTCCTGCCCGTGCTCGGCGTGTTCGACGACCTCGGCCGCGCGCTGCAGGCCGCCGAGACGGGCGATCCGAGCAGCATCCTGCCCGGCGTGCGCAGCGTTCGCGAGTCGCTCGAGCGCTCGCTCGAGGGCATCGGCGTGCAGCGCGTCGGCGACGTCGGTGACACGTTCGATCCCGATCGCCACGAGGCGCTCGCGGTCGTCCCGGCAGGCGCTGGTCGCGAGCCCGGTGCGATCGCCGAGGTCTTCGAGGCCGGCTTCGTCCGGGGCGAGCGCCTGGTGCGCCCGGCGCGTGTCGTCGTGGTCCAGCAAGACTGAGGACGACGGGAGCAGACCGTGGCGAGCTACAAGGACTACTACAAGATCCTGGGGGTGCAGCGCGACGCCAGCGAGCGTGACGTGCGCAAGGCCTTCCGGACGCTCGCCGCGAAGCACCACCCCGACCGCAACCCTGGCGACGCCGGTGCCGAGGACCGCTTCAAGGAGGTCAACGAGGCCTACACGGTGCTCAGCGATCCGGAGAAGCGGCGCTTCTACGACCAGTACGGCAGCGCGTCCGGGCCCCAGCCGTTCCAGGCGGGTGGGTTCCAAGGCGGCTTCCCAGGGGGCGTCGACCCGAGCGACGACGACGACTTCAGCGACTTCTTCCGCAGCCTGTTCGGTGGCGGTTTCGGTACCGTCGGCGGTGGCGGCCGGACGGTGCGGTTCACGACGCACGGCGGCCAGGCCGCGGCGCCGAGGCCGCCTCGTCGCGTCGAGGCGACGCTCGACATGGGGCTCGCCGAGGCCTTCACTGGTGGCGTGCGGACCCTACGCATCGGCGATGCCTCGCTCGACGTGACGGTGCCACCAGGCGTGCGCGACGGAGCCCGCCTGCGCCTGCGGGACCAGGCGCCCGGTGGAGGCGACCTCGTACTGGTGGTGCGGCATCGGCCCGATCCTCGGTTCCGGCTCGAGGGCGACGACCTGCACGTGCGCGTCGACGTCGCCGATCACGTCGCCGTGCTCGGTGGGCAGGTACGCGTGCCCACCCTCGACGGCGCGGTCGACATGCGTCTCCCGCCCGGCACGCAGACGGGTCGCCGCCTGCGGTTGCGCGATCGCGGTTGGCCCACGAAGGCGGGCGGCCGCGGCGACGCGCTCGCCGAGGTGCGCGTCGTCATCCCGGAGCGCCCGAGCGCGGCACAACGCGCGGCGTACGAGCGCCTGCGCGACCTCGCCGAGAACACCGCGACCTCCGAAGGCTCGGCGAGCGCTGGCGGCGCGACGACGGGTTCGGCGGGCGGGTCGGCGACAGCCAGCGGTGACGGCGAGTCCACCTGAACCGCAACGGCATCCCGCCGGGGCCGGTGGTACCCTGCCGCATGCATCGATTCCTGCGTTCGACGCCCGTGCTGGCCATCATGGCCGTGGCCCTCTTGTGCCTCCCCGGCAACGCCGTCGCCCAG
Organism: Trueperaceae bacterium; assembly: GCA_003556805.1. Taxonomy (GTDB): domain Bacteria; phylum Deinococcota; class Deinococci; order Deinococcales; family Trueperaceae; genus CSSed10-48. The sequence continues at coordinate 4,780 of PWQI01000083.1, forward strand.
AGCGACGATCCGGTCCTGATCGAGCTCGGCGCCACGCGCGAGCGCGTGAGTTTCGTCCTGGAACGCTTCGAGATCGCCGTGCGCGGTGTCGCCGCCAACCAGGGCCTGCCGTACACACGTGAGGTGTTCGAGCAACTCTACCCGTTCCTGCCGAACTTCCTGGAACAGCGCGTGAGCGAGCTGGTGCTGATCGACTACGCCCGGACGCGCGGCCTCTCCGTTCCCGAGGGCCGCATCGACGAGATCGTCGCCGACGTCCGCGCGACCACCGGCAACGACGACGACGTCTTCGCGCAGCTCCTGGCCGAGGCGGGTTTCCGTGACGAGGACCAGCTGCGTACCCTGATCTCGGAGTCGGAACTCGTGCAGCTCGCGTACGAGGCGATCGAAGCTGGAGTCGTCGTGAGCGAGGCGGAGGTGCGGGTCTCGTATCAGGGGACGCGCGAGCGCTACGTCGTGCCGGCCGAGGTGTGCGCCAAGCACATCCTCGTCCCCGAGCTGGAGGATGCCGAAGCGGTCATCGAGCGGCTCGAGGCCGGCGAGGACTTCGGCGAGGTCGCGGCCGAGGTGTCGACCGACACGGGTTCGGCCACGCGCGGCGGCGAGCTCGGCTGCCTCCCGCAGGGCGCCACCGTGCCCGCCTTCGACGAGGCCGCGTTCGCTGCCGCGATCGGCGAGCTGACCGGCCCGGTACAGACGCAGTTCGGGTACCACCTGCTGGTGGTCGACGAGCGGATCGACGAGCGCCAACGGAGCTTCGACGAGGTGCGCGACCAGATCGAACGCGATCTCCGCAGCGCACGCGCCGAGCTGGCGCTGCAGCGAGCGATCGAGATCGCCGGCGTGCGCACGTACCCCGAGCGCATCCCGCCGCTCCCCGACGCCGACGAGGACTGAGAGCCCAGCGCCAGGCGTCC
>PWQI01000313.1 GCA_003556805.1 Trueperaceae bacterium
CTTCGCAGGGCGCTTCCATGGGCCGAAGGTCGGCGTTGTGGCAACTGGAACGCGACCGCTGTGTGGCATTGCCGGGCACATGCACGGACTGAACGGCGTTCGCACCCGCCTCGGCGAGCGGTCCGATGTCAACATCAACTGAGTTGAATCTAGTCGATCGACCACCATGGACCGAACCCATCGGGGAGGTCCGCCCATGCCCACCACCGCCATCGACGACACGTCCGTCGCCGTCCTCAACGCCGTCGCCCACGCCCTCGAGATCGATCAGACCCGCGCGGCGCGCCACGCCGAGTACGGCTACACCTGGTGGATTGCGCCCGGACTGCGGCAGCTGGTGAGTGTCGAGACGTCTGCGCCGGATGGCGCGCGGTGCCTCCGCATCGAGACCCCCGTGTGGAAGCGCGCCGACGCAGGAGCGATCGCGCCCCTGCTCGAAGCGTTGCGCCAGCACGCCCGCGGCGCCGCCGTGCTGCACGCCCCCGAGAGCGGCACCGTCTCGCTCGTCTCGCGCCTGCCGCTGCCGGCCTCGGCGACCGCGAGCCGCGCGCGTGCCCTCGCCGGCACCGGCGCCATCCAGGCCTACCTCGCCGCCTGGGCGTGGGGCGAGGCCCGCACGCAGTTCGGCGAGCGCGCCTCGCCGTGGCGCGACGCGATTCCGCACCCGGAGCTGGGGATGGACGTCACCCCGGACCCCGTGCTGAGCTACCGGGACCGCGTCCTGCGCCCCGGCGCCGCCGAGCGCGACGGCGCGTACGCCGACGCGCTGCTGGCCGCCACGACCGACGCCATCGAGCGCAGCGGCCTCGGCCTCATGCCCAGGCGCCACGCCGACGACGGCCCGATCACCTTCGCCGTCGACGTGGGACCGACCCTCGGCTACCTCGAGGTCGGCCTGATCGACGGTCCGGTCGATGCTCGCTCGCTCGGCGTGGTCTTCACCGTCCCCGGCCATCTCACCGAGGCCCGCGGCGAGGCCTGCGGCTTCGAACTGCTCCTGCGCCAGCTCGCCCCTGGCGCGACCGACTGGGTCCTCGGCTCGTGGGTACCGGTACCGCGCCGCGACGGCCGCCCCGGTTTCGGGCTCAACCACGGCCTCTTCCTACCGATCGCCCTCGCCCCGGCCGACATCGGACCCGAGGTCGCGGCCGCTGCCGCGCGTACGGTCGAGACGGTCCGCGCGTGGTTCGACGACGGCGCGCCTGCGCCCGTCGCCGTGCCGGTCGCCGAAACGGACGCGGCGCGGCGCCTGGTCGCGTGAGGTGTGTACCGACACCGAAGCACCACGACGTGGTGACACCGTCGGGTCGCGCGTCACCGCCCGCCTCGGGCCCCGAGACCTACCTCGAGTCGACCACCGCGACGTCGTCTCGCGCGTCGGCTCCGTTTGGCGACGCAACCACCTGCGGACCCGCGGGACGCGCGACCTGGATCAGCGTGTCCCCCACCTTGAACGCCATGACCAGTTCCGCTCCGGCTGCGTGCAGGTATGCGACCAGCGAGTCGAGACGCCTGTCGTAGTGCGCGCTCTCGAGGCGCGAGACGCGACCTTGCGTGATGCCCATGCGCTCGGCCAGCCCGGCCTGGGTGAGGCCCTGCAGCTGCCGCGCCTGCTGCATCGCGTCGGTCACGCGGACGCGGAGTCGCTCCTGGGCCAACGACAGGACCAGCTCGGGGTCCTCCCCGACGAGCCGCTCGAGATGCTCGACGGCGTCTCCGAGCCTCTCGGCTCGAAGTCGCGATTCACGCTCCTGGTCGGTCATCGATGTGCCTCCAGTGGGGAAGGGGACGGCGGGTTCATGGCACGGCGTCGACCCACGCATCTGGGTCTGCGACGACGAGGTCACGGCGTGATCGTGCACGTGGGATCTCTCGGCGGTACGCTCGCGGTCGAAGCTCCTTGAACGCGTGCAGGAGGACGATGCAGCGGCGACCGGCAAGCGCGCACGCGAGCACACGCGGGTTGTTCGTCGTGCCCTTCAGGCGGATCGAGTAGAGATTCGACTCACCTCGCAGCGGCTCCATGACGGAGGACCCTCGTGCGATCAGCCCAAGGCCGTGCTCCCGAACCAGGACCAAACGGGCGTAGAGCTTGACGCGCTCGACGTCCGTGATCCCGAGGCCGGTCCGCGCCTCGAAGAAGTCCGCCACCGGCCGCCGACCGCGCTGGTCGCGGTAGAACCGAACCGCCCACGGGCTCACACCCCCTCCGCTGGACAGCATAGTATGCTGTATTCGTCATATCAAGCCACCCATCTGGCCGTGACTGGCACCCAACTCTGCCTTTGGTCCATCGCCGACCCCATCGCTGCATCGGCCCAGCGTGTGCTGGGCGGCACGAGGCAACATTCAGTCACGGCATCGATGCCGACCCGCTGTCGGTACGTGCCGAAGGCCGCCTCGTTCGACGCGACCGAGAGGAGGCCAACGGTGGCGGTGTTCATGGGCGTCGGCCAAGGCCGGTGCCCGTCGCCGTGCCCATCGCTGGGACGCAGGCGGCGCGGCGCCTGGTTGCGTGACGTGTGTACCGACGCAGGCGCGCTCGACCAGGCAGCGGGGTGCGCCGGATGCATCGTGAGACGACCACGCCCGGGAGGTGACCATGCACCATGCACGCGAGCTCGCGCTCGTCGCCCTCACCGCGCTCGGCCTCGCGGCCTGCGCCGCAGGCGCGTCGGTCACGCCCCCGGACGACGACCCGGATCCGCTCCGCCGTGTGTCCACCGCCGTGGTCGGGTACCCCGGCCAGGACGCCGTCGTGGTCGAGGGCCGCGCCGGCATGATCGGCGACCTGCTCGCGCTCGGCGTCCTGTACGGCTTCACCGCGCGGCTCGACCTGGACCTCCTCGATCCCGTCGACATCCCAGCCAGCCTGCTGGGGCCGCCGGGCCTCCAGAACTGCGACGCCACAGTCACCCCCGAGAACCTGCGGATCGCCGAGTTCGTCAACATCACGAGCTCGGACGCCAGCCTCCTCCTCCAGCTCCGCAACCGTCCGCCCGACGCCGAGATCGTCGGCACGGTGGCGTACGGGTTCATGCTCGCCAACGTCGCCGGCTCGATCACCGCGACGTGCTCGGTCGGCATCATCGAGCTCGATGTCGACATCACGCTCCAGCCGGGGTGGAACCTGGTGGGACAGCGCATCACCGAATACGAGCAGGGCGTCGTGGAGCGCGCCGAGAGCTTCTCGCTCGACGCCCTGCCAGAGGCGGCGACCTGGTACGTGCTGCCGTGACACGCAGCGGACGGCGCCGACAGGTCGTCGAGCCGCTGGCGCGTCGACGCACGACGGTTTGGTGGCCGGCAACGTCCCGTGGATCGTAGGCCTTCGACTCCGACGCCGAACGCCGCCGACGTCGATACCACCCATTGTGCTATCATGTGCTACATGCCCACGATCGGCGTTCGTGAGCTCCGACAGAACGCCAGCCAGTACCTCGAGCGGGTCCGCGCAGGTGAGACCATCGAGGTGAGCGTCCGCGGCCGCGTCGTGGCGCGCCTCGTTCCCGCCCTGGACCACCCATGGGACGCCCTGGTGACGGCCGGTCGCGTCCGCCGGGCGAGCGCCGAACCGCTGACCGAAGTGCCGCCCGTCGCCGGCGACGCCCAGCTGTCGCGCGACCTCGAGGCGCAACGCGCCGACGAGCGCTGATGCTCTACCTCGACACCTCCGCCCTCGTCAAGCTCGTCACCCGGGAGGCGGAGACCGACCGCCTGCGCGCCTACCTCGACGCGCGAGCGAGCTCGATCCGCTTCGCCAGTGCCCTCGCCCACGCAGAACTGCTGCGGGCAGCCCACCTCGTCGGCGACGACGCCGTCGCGACCGCCCGCGGGGTCCTGGCGCGGCTCGACCTCGTCGACGTGTCGCGCGAGTTGCTCGAACACGCAGGCACCCTGGCCGGCGGCCAGCGCTTGCGCGCACTCGACGCCATCCACGTCGCCACCGCGAGCGTCGCCGGAGACCGACTCGAAGCGTTCGTGACGTACGACACCCGCGTGGCCCAGGCGGCCGCCGCCCTCGGGTTGCCAATCTCTACCCCCTGACGACGCGCGTGTCGCACCCTGCGTCGTCGTGCGGCAACGTCTCGCCCAGCGCCATCACGTGCATGACACTCGGAGCGAGCGTGCACGGGCCTCGGACCTCATCGCCCGACCCAATGCACGGTGACGTCGTACGAACGAATCACCGGATCGGCCGTGGCGATCGGCACACCGAGGGGTCGCGCCTGGGCGACGAGCACACGATCGAAGGGATCGCGGTGGTGCGCCGGAAGCCGTCCCGCTTCGAGGACGTGCACGTGCTCGATCGCGATAGGCGTGACACCGGTCAACCGCAAGCGATCCGGCACGAAGCGCTCCGGTGGTTGCGGCAACTCGAGGCGTCCGAGCTGGTGCTTGATGGCGATCTCCCAGCTACTCGCTGCGGACAGCAGCAGCGTCCGCTCTCCGTCCTCGAGCACGGCGCGCGCCTCGCCCAGACGCTCTGGCGCAGCGAGCATCCACAACCACACGTGCGTGTCGAGGAGCAGCGTCACGGCTCGAAGGCGTCGAGCACGGTGTCGGGCAGCGGAGCGTCGAAGTCGTCGGGGACGCTGACCACACCGCGATCACTGCCGAGAACACGGGCAGCAGTCGTGGGTACGGGCACGATGCGTGCGACCGCCTTGCCACCTCTTCGGATGACGATCTCGGAGCCGGCCTCGACCTCCCGCAGGAGCTTCGAGAGGTGCGTCTTGGCCTCGTGCACACCGACTTCCCGCATACCGCAGGATACCAGACGAAGCGGACTAAGTCACGGACTAAGTCAACCCATCGTGACGACGTCTAGGCGCTTGCGAAGGGCAATCACCGTCACGGCGGCTCGGCGTGTCCAGTGGCGAGCCATCGGCTCCTCCCCTTCACCGTGGCGACCGAGCGCTCTCGATACACCTCGGCACCCCTCGGGACCTTGCCGCGGTGCGACGGCCCGTAGGGTCCGATGCTCGGCCAGGTCACGGAGGCCGCCGGGCGCCTTGGGCCTTGGGCCTTGGGCCTCGGGCCGCGGAGCGCCGCCGTCCCATAGGATGGCCACCATGGAGCGTCGCTCGTGAGAGGGTTCGTCGGCGTCACCGACTGGGACTGGTTCCGTCAGCTCCGCCGAGAGGAGCCCGACGACGTCAACTTCTGGCGCCCCAGCGGGCAGCTGCTGCGCGCACTCCAGCCCGGCGACCCGTTCCTGTTCAAGCTCCACGCCCCACGCAACGTCATCGCCGGCGGCGGCTTCTTCGTCGAGTCGCGACAGCTCCCCGTGTCGCAGGCCTGGATGGCCTTCGAGCGCCGCAACGGCGTGCGCGACCACGACGAGCTCATGGCCCGCATCGACCACTACCGCCGCACACGCTCCGGCACGGGCCCCTCCGACCCGCTCATCGGCGCCGTGCTCCTCACCCAACCGTTCTTCTTCGCCGACGACGAGTTCGTCCCAGCACCCGACGACTGGCACCCCAACATCGTCGTCGGCAAGGGCTACGACCTCGCGAGCGGCGCCGGCGCCCGGCTCTGGAACGCCGTCCTGGAGCGACTGCGGCTCCGGTCCGCCGCGGTGCTCCCACCCATGGACGCCGACCGCGCGACGCGCCACGCCTGGGTCGAGCAGCGCCTCGGCCAGGGCACCTTCCGCACCCGCGTC
>PWQI01000034.1 GCA_003556805.1 Trueperaceae bacterium
CGCCTGATCGAGGAGCGCGGGATGCGCAACTGGACGCAGGTCGGGTTCTCGTCGATCTACTACGTGCTGCGCAAGCTGGAGCAGGCCGGTTTGGTCGCGTCGCGGCTCGAGAAGGCGCCCGGGCAGGGGCCCGCTCGGCGGCTGTACGCCCCGACCGGTCGGGGGCAGGAGGCGTACGCCACGAACCTCGTTCGCGCGCTATCCGAACCCGAGCGCCCACACCCGCTCTTCCTGCAGGGGCTGGCGGGCCTACCGTCGATGTCGCCCGCCGAGGCCGCGGCGTGCCTGCCGCGGTACGTGGCCGGGTTGGAGGCGAGGCTCGACGAGATCCGCGCCGCGGAGGGGCCGGGCACGCCGTTCCACGTCGCGGCGATGTTCTCGCACGCGCGCTGCCTCATCGAGGCCGAGCGCGACTGGGTGCTGGGATTCGGGGCGCAGCTCGAGGCTCTGGCCAAGAGCGAGGCCCGGGCGAAGGAGGAGGACGAGCATGCACGTCATCGAGGGTTTTGAGCACCAGCCGACCCACCACTGCGTGACGGGGTCGATGCTCGACGTCTACGCGTTCCACGGCTGCGCTGTCTCGGAGGACATGCTGCTAGGCCTTGGCGAAGGGGTCGGTGCCGGCTACTTCCGCTTCAAGGGGACGGCGCCGTTCTTCGGTGGGCGGGCGGAGCCGGAGGGGGGATCCGTGGCCCTGGCCTCCGCACGAACGGGCGTAGGCGTGCGGGTACGCAAGTCGGGGAGCGACGCCGCCGCCGAGAAGGCGCTCCTGGCGAGCCTCGCGGCCGGCGAGCCGATGATGCTACAGGTCGACATGGGGTTCTTGCCCTACTTCGACTTCGGCGGCGAGGAGTACCACTTCGGCGGCCACGCGGTCGTGGCGGCCGGGTTCGACGAGGCTGCGGGCACGGTGACGATCGCCGATCGCGACGAGGAGCTGCACGCCGTACCGCTCGAGGCGCTGCGCCAGGCGCGGTCCTCGACGTTCCGCCCGTTCCCGCCGGGTCGCGCGTACTGGCAGTTCGACTTCACCGACTGCCGGCCCCCGACCCGCGACGAAGTGCGCGCAGCGATCGTCAACCAGGCGCGTGCGATGCTCGAACCACCGATCAAGAACCTGGGTGTGGCGGGCATCCGCAAGGCGGCGACCGAGATCCCCCGCTGGCCCGCGCTTGCCGAAGGTTGGGGCCTGCCCGAGGCGCTCTTCAACCTCTACGTGTTCGAGAGCGAGGTGGGCGGCTCGGGTGGCGGCTTCTTCCGCTTCATGTGCAGCCGCTTCCTGCGCGAGGCGCACGGCATGGGCTGCGGCGACGCCCTGGAGCAGGTGGCCGAGGCGTTCCACGCCGTCGCCGAGGACTGGGACCGGATCGGCACGATGTGCCTGACGGCGTCCGAGTCGTCGGTGCCTGAGAACGCGCTGAACGCGGTGGGCGCGGCCCTCGCGGCGGTCGCCGACCGCGAGGAAGCGGCGTGGCGGGCGGCCATGGCCGCTGCGGGCGGGGGCGACGCGAGCGGCGCGCGGGGCGGTGTACTGGGCGGCGCGTCCATCGGCGCTGCCGCCGGCGCCATCTAGGATCGCGATGCGGCGAGTCGCCGGCGCGTGCCGGGACGTGTCGCGGCGTGCGGCTGCCACGGAGGGAACGATGCCGTGACCGACGAACAAGCGCGACCTGTTGGAGGCGGCACGGCGAGAGCGAGAGAAGCTCGACGTCGTCCTCGAGTCCGTTGCGCCGGAGCGCATGGTGGAAAGCGGTGTGGTCGGCGAGTGGTCGGTGAAGGACGTCCTTGCGCACCTGTACGAGTGGGAGCGGATGGCGCTGGGGTGGTACCGCGCCGGCCTGCGCGGCGACGACCCGGAGGTACCCGCGCCTGGCTACAAGTGGAACCAGACGCCGCAGCTCAATCGGGCGATCTTCGAGAAGCACCGCGACAGGCCGCTCGACGAGGTCATCGCAGCGTTTCGCGCCTCCCGGCAGGAGATCCTCGGTGTGATCGAGTCGCTCTCCGAGGAGGATCTGTTCTCGCCCGGCAGGTTCGCCTGGACGCGCAAGAACACCTTGGGCACGTACTTCGTCTCGGCCACCAGCAGCCACGATGTGTGGGCGAGGACGCGCATCGCGCGGTGGGTGCGGCGGTCGGCGGACGAAGCCTGACCCGCTGGCGCCGTGGCATGTGAGTCGGTATCGTCGCGCCCGTTCGGCTGCCGCGGTCGAGGGAAGGGCGGGCGTCCCGCCAGGGACGCCCGCCTCGTTCGTGCTGAGGTTACGTGTTGTGCGATGTCGAGCGGTCAGTCGCCGCGGTACTCGAGCGTGACGACGCCGTCGCCCTGGCCGATGCCGGAGGACACCGGCAACGCATCGACGACTCCGTGCTGATGCCAGGTGACCACGCGCCGCAGCCAACTGGCGGCGACCTGGTCGAGGATCGTGCGCTGGGCCGGGTCACCGATCCTCTCCGGCAGACTCGACGCCCCATGACCACGTGAGGAGGGATGTGTGTGCGACACCTGAGGCGATTGTCCTAGGGCGTGCGCTACCGATGGCGATTCGCGTGGGGTGGGGCCGGCGAGGCGGGAGATGACGCCCCCTGTGTGCCGGCACGCCTGAACCGTTGGGGCCGCCGCCGCGTCACGCCCGCGTCACGGCCCTCGGCGCCGCAAGCGCCGCGCTGATCGTCGCCTTCGTTCCGACGATCGGTGCCAGCATCGGGATCCCGTTCTCCCAGGACGCCATCGATGGCTGGCCGGCGTTGTTCGTGCCGCTCGGAGTGGCGTTCCTGGGCGGGGCGTTCGGGGCGATCGCGTGGGGGATCGTCGCCGTGAACCGCGGCCGCGACGGCCGCACGCGTAGGTACCTGCTGCCGTCGCGCGCGGGCGTCGTCGAGACGGGCTCGCGGGCGCTCCTCGTCGTGTTCGTCGGGGCGTCGACCGCGTTCGCGTTCGCGTTCGGTGTGATGGGCGCCGTCCTCGTGCTCCGCGCGCTCGCGTGAGAGCCGAACGTGACGCGCGGTCGGTCGGGTGGCCGGGCACCACGCACACCATCCGTCATGTGGATGGCTATCAATATGCCTTGATGTATGTCAACATGCGCGTGGAGGTACGGCCATGTCCGCTTCGCGCGACACCAACACCACGCTCCTCGAGTTCTTCAAGGCGCTCGCCGACGCCAACCGGCTCAAGCTGATCGGCGTGCTGGCGCACGAGCCGCGCTCGGTGGAAGACCTCGCGGCCGCCCTCGACCTCGACTCGTCGACCGTGTCGCACCACCTCAAGCGCTTGTCGCACGTCGGGCTGGTGAGTGCGCGGGCCGAGGGCCCCTATAGCGTCTACGCGCTCGATCTCGAGGCGTTGCAGTCGATGGCACGCGACCACCTCGCCGAGGAGGCGCTGCCGCGCCTCGCGGGCGATGCCGACCTCGGCGCCTTCGATCGCAAGGTGCTCGCGACCTTCACCGATGCCGGCGGCCGCATCACGGCCTTTCCGAGCCAGCAGAAGAAGGCCCTGGTGCTCCTGCGGCACACGTTGCAGGCTTTCGAGGAGGGCGCCGTGTACGACGAGGCGCAGGTGAACGAGCGGCTCGCGCGCTTCAACGACGACACGGCGCGCCTGCGACGCAGCCTCGTCGACTTCGGCTTCATGCGCCGCGATCGCGACGGTGGGCGATACTGGCTCGACGGCGTCGGGCTCACCACGCAGCCTGGGTCCGGGACGGAACGGCGTGCCGCTGACGACGATGGAAGTGTGCACGTCATCCCTAGGACCGGCGACTCGATCGACGACGCGCAGGTGCGAGCGTTGGTCGACGCAGACCGAGACCGGTAAGCGCCCCGCGGTGTTCGTCGGGGACGAGGGCTGAGATCGGGCCCGGTCCGTGTGGAGGCAGTCCATGGCCGAAACCAAGACACGACCAACCGCCGCGAGCGTGGACGCGTACCTCGCGTCGCGAGCGAGCGCCCAGCAGCGCACGGACTGTCGCGACCTGATGGCGCTCCTCGAGAGGGTCACCGGCGAGGAGGGCGTGATGTGGGGTCCGAGCATCGTCGGCTACGGCGTGTACCGCTACACCTACGCGAGTGGGCACAGCGGCGAGGCGCCCGTCGTAGGGTTCGCGATCCGGGGCAGGGAGCTGGTGGTGTACGTGAACGCAGAGAGCGACGCCCAACGTGAGCGGCTGGCCGTGCTCGGTCCGCACAGGATGGGGAAGTCGTGCCTGTACCTCAAGCGCTTGGCCGACATCGACGAGGGCGTGCTCCAACAGGTCGTCACGGCGTCGGTGGAGGGCGTTCGACGGCGCTACGGGTGACGACGCGAGAAGGAACGTCGGTCGCCGCGTGCTTCGATGGCGACAGGAGGCGCCATGGGTTTCCGACTGCCTAGCATCGTGTTCGAGTGGAGCGTGGTCCATGGTGCATCAGTGCGAACTCGTCGGACTGCCAGCGCGGCCGACCCTGGTCGCCCGCACGCGCACCGCCCTCCAGCGGTTGCCTGCGGTGCTGGGTCCGGCCTGGGGGAGCGTCCTGGCCCATGCTGGGAAGACGGGCGACGCGTCGTTCGTCGCCGAGCACAACGTCGACATGTCGGATCTCGACACGACATGCGCTTCGCTCTGCCGGAGGGCTCGGGTCGGGTACTGGCGGTGTTGACCCTGCTCGCCCGCCACGGCGAGGCGCTCGACGGCACGCGGGTCGAGAGCCCGACCCGCGAGTCGGTGTTCGGCGTGTCGTGGCAGTCGTCGAACGGGTTGTCGATCGGTGCGGCGAGTTGACGTGACGGCGTAGGCAACGTCGCCACTGGCGCGGCGTCGTCACCAGCGGCTGTCGAGGCCGGCGAGGGAGCGCAGCCGCTCGTCCTTCGTGACCAGCGTGGCCCGGTGCGCGAGGGTGGTGGCGGCGATCATGCGGTCGGCCGGGTCGGCGTGCATCGGTTCGAGCGCAACGGACGCGAGGGCGATGCGGGGCGTGACGGGGAGAAAACGTAGGCCAGGGAGCGTTTCGCAATGCGCAACGACGTCTTCGAGTGGCAGCGCGAGCGTGAGGCGACCCTTCTTCACGAGCATGGCCGCTTCCCACACGCTGATGGCCGACACGCCGAGTGCACCGTCGTCCAGTGCCCGGTCGAGCGCCGAACGGGCGGACGAGCTGAGCGATGCGTCGCCCGAGAGCCACCAGAGCCAAGCGTGGGTGTCGGCGACGACCATCAGCCGGCCTCCCAGTCCGCGACGGCCACCGGCTCGGTGGCTTCGTCGTAACGCACGACGCATCCCCGCAGCACGGCGAGCGTTTCCGACGCCGGCGCATACGGCGAGATGCGTAGCACCGGCCGACCGCGGTCGGTGAGGACGAGCGGTTCGCCGCTCTGCTCGACCTCGCGTAGGTACGCGAGGGCGCGCGGCTTGAACTCGGATTTCGACACGGTCTTCGGCACCGGTGGACCTCCGCTGACATTGTACGACCATCGTCATGGACCATGGTCATGAGCTAGGCGATTCCCGTGTCGGGGCGACGTCGACCGTCGTCGACGACGAACAGGACCACGGCCGCCAACGCGCCCACCCCGATCCCGGGCACGAAGCCCACGATGGAGGCGCGACGTCCAGGTCGAGACAGCGGAGATGGTCGTCCGGATGCTGACGCACCGCCGGACGCTCGCTCGCTTGA
>PWQI01000401.1 GCA_003556805.1 Trueperaceae bacterium
TCAAGGGGGTGCCGCACGCCCTGTTGGGGCGTCTCACGACGCGTGGTAGACTCCCCGGCCGTGCGGCAGGGAGGTCGAGCGTCATGCGCAACGTGGACGAGAGCCTGAAGATCCTGGCTCGTGGGACCGAGCAGATGGTCCCCGAGGGCGAGCTCGAGGCGAAGCTACGCCGCAGCGCCGAGTCGGGCGAGCCGCTGCGCGTCAAGCTCGGCGTCGACCCGTCGTCGAGCGATCTGCACATCGGTCACGCCGTCGTGTTGCGCAAGATGCGGCAGTTCCAGGACCTCGGCCACCTGGTGGTGTTGATCGTGGGCGACTTCACGGCGACGATCGGCGACCCCTCCGGGCGCTCGAAGACGAGGCCGCAGCTGACACTGGACGAGACGCGCCGCAACGGCGAGACGTACGTGGCCCAGGCCGTGGCGGTGCTGGATCCGGATCCGAGCAAGCTCGAGATCAGGCACAACTCGGAGTGGCTCACGCAGCTCGATTTCGGCGAGCTCGTGCGTCTCGCCGCGACCACGACCGTCGCCCGGATGTTGGAGCGTGACGACTTCACCAAGCGCTACCGCGAGGGCACGGCGATCAGCCTCCACGAGTTCCTGTACCCGCTCGCGCAGGCCTACGACTCCGTCGCCGTCAGGGCCGACGTCGAGATGGGCGGAACCGACCAGCTCTTCAACCTGCTGGTCGGTCGCGACGTGCAACGCGCGTACGGGCAGAGCCCGCAGGTGGCGCTGACCATGCCGTTGCTCGAGGGGACCGACGGCATCGAGAAGATGTCGAAGTCGCTCGGCAACACGATCGACCTCACGGAGTCGCCTGCGGCGATGTTCACGAAGGCCATGCGCGTCGTCGACGGCCTGCTCATCAAGTTCGCCACGCTCTGCAGCGACCTGCCGCTCGAGCCGCTGGCGGCTGAGCTGCGGGACGATCCCGTGGCCGCTCACCGGACCTTCGCGCGCGAGCTGGTGCGCATCTATCACGGCGACGCGGCGGTGGCGGCTGCGGAGCGACGCTACGACGAGATCGCCAAGGGCGGGATACCCGCTGCCATGAGCGAGGTGCGCGTCGGCGAGACGCTCGCGCCCGACGGCCGCATCGAGGCGGCGGCGCTCGCGGTCCACGTCGGCTTCGTGCCGTCGAAGGGCGCGGCGCGCCGGTTGATCGACAACCGCGGGTTGCGCGTCGACGGCGTTCCGCTCGCCGATCGGACCGCCGTGCTAGACGTCAGGTCGGCGTCCAGCATGGTGTTCCAGAGCGGCAAGAACGCGTTCGTGCGGGTGGTCTGGTCGAGCGACTGAACCCCACGTGGGCGAACGTCGCGCGACAGAGCGTCGCGCGACGTCGCTGACGTCAGTCTTCCCAGGCGGGCAGCGTCTTCTCGATCAAGGTGTTCGACAGGCGGACGTAGGCAGGTACGCCGTGCTCATAGGGCGGGTAGTCCTCGCCCTGGATCAGGGGTGCGAGGTAGCGCCGGGCGGCGTCGGTGACGTGGAAGCCGTCCTCGCTGATGTACTCGGCGGGGAGCGTCTTCTCGACGTTGGCGACGGCCGACAGCTCGGCGCTGCCGACCTCCCAGCGGTACGGATCGTCGCTGAGCCGCACGACGATCGGGAGCTTGCCGTGCACGCCGGCGAGCGCGAGCTCGACGGCGCCGCGGCCCATCGCGTACGCCTGCTCGACGTCGACCGCGGAGGCGATGTGCCGGGCGGCGCGCTGCAGGTAGTCGGCCACCGCCCAGTGGAACTTGTACCCGAGGCGGCCGCGGACGACCTCGGCCAGATGCGGCGCCACACCACCCAGTTGGGCGTGCCCGAAGGCGTCCTTGACGCCCGACTCCGCGACGAAGCGACCGTCTGCGGTGTGGATGCCCTCGCTCGCCACGACCACGCAGCTGCCGTAGGTGTTCACGCAGCGTTCGACCTCGGCCACGAAACGGTCCTCGTCGAACGTCACCTCGGGGAACAGGATCATGTGCGGCGGCAGGCTGCGATCCCTGGCGGCGAGCGCCCCGGCGGCGGCGATCCAGCCCGCGTGGCGGCCCATCACCTCGAGGATGAACACCTTCGTCTGAGGCATGGACGCCACGTCGATCCCCGCCTCGAGCGTCGAGACCGCGACGTACTTGGCGACGGAGCCGTAGCCGGGGCACGTGTCGGTGATCGGCAGGTCGTTGTCGACCGTCTTCGGGGCGCCGACGCACACCAGGTCGTAGTCCATCGACGCGGCGACCTGCGAGATCTTGTTGGCGGTGTCCATCGAGTCGCCGCCACCGTTGTAGACGAAGTAACCGATGTCGTGCGCTCGGAACACCTCGATCAGTCGCTGGTACTCCTTGGCGCTCTCTTCGACGCCCTTGAGCTTGTAACGCACCGAACCGAACGCGCCGCCCGGCGTATGGCGCAGGGCGGCGATGGCCTCGGCGCTCTCGAGGCCCACGTCGATCAGGTCCTCGCGGAGTGCTCCGACGATGCCGTTCTTGCCGGCGAACACCCGCCCGATGCGGTCGGGGTGCGCGCGCGCGGTCTCGATGACGCCGCACGCCGTGGCGTTGATGACGGCCGTCACGCCGCCCGATTGCGCGTAGAAGAGGTTGCGGGGTGTGCTCATGCGGCCTCCGGTCATGCGCGCCCATGTGGCGCTACAAACGTAGAGGATACCAGAACGACGGTCCGCGCCGGGGGCGTGTGGGAGGGCGCCCCCAGCTGCGACACGGTGTCGGTCGAAACTGTGTGCCACGCGACAGTGGCGCGTCTCACGTGCGAAGATGGACCATGGTCGTCACAGCCTTGCCGTCGCCACCCGAGGAACGTCGTCTCGCGCTCGTGCCGCCAGCGATCAAGCGGCTGCGTACCCTCGGACACGAGGTCCGTGTGCCGTCGGAGTACGGCGCCCCGCTGGGGGTGTCGGACGCCGAACTCGAAGAGGCTGGCGCCGTGATCGTCGCTGCCGAGGACGCCATGGTGGAGGCCGACGTCGCGGTGGTCGTGCAGCCCCCGACGCCGGCGGCGCTCGAAGGGCTGCGCCCCGGCACGTTCGTCGTCGGCTTCCTCGACCCGTTCTTCGCGCTTCCCACCGTGCGCGCCCTGATGGACGCGAAGCTGCGGGGGATGTGCGTCGAACTCATGCCGCGCACCACATACGCCCAGAAGATGGACGCGCTCTCCTCGCAGGCGAGTCTGGCGGGCTACGTCGCTGTGGTCTTGGCGGCGCAGCGCATCGACAAGGTGCTCCCCATGATGTCGACGCCGGCGGGCACGATCGCCCCGGCGCGCGTCTTCGTCCTCGGCGTCGGCGTTGCGGGCCTCCAGGCGATCGCGACCGCGAAGCGCCTGGGCGCACGCGTCGACGCGTACGACACGAGGCCCGTGGTCGCCGAGCAGGTGCGGTCGCTCGGTGCGCGCTTCTTCGAGTTCGACCTCGGCGGCGACCAGGGCCAGACCGATCAAGGCTACGCGAAGGCCCTGACCGAAGAGCAGCTCGCGCGGCAGCGCGAGCAGATGGCGAAGATCGTGGCGCAGAGCGACGTGGTGGTCACGACGGCGCAGGTCTTCGGGCGCACCGCGCCGCGGCTCCTGGACGCTGCGGCGATCGGTGGCATGAAGCCAGGCTCGGTGGTCGTCGCCCTCGCCGCGTCCACCGGCGGCAACGTCGAGGGGACCGTCGCGGGTCGTGAGGTGGTCACCGACAACGGCGTGCGCATCATCGGGCTCCACCCACTGCCGGCGTCGGTGGCGCGCGACGCCAGCCTGATGTACGCCGCGAACGTGGTGCATCTGATCGAGCACGCTTGGCAAGACGGCGTGCTGCGTTCGCCGAGCGAGGACGGCATCGTCGACGCCGTCTTGCTCACCGACGATGGCGCCGTGCGCAACGAGCACGTGCGCGAACGCTTGGAGGCCTCCGCATGAACCCGCTTCTGTTGTTCGTCTTCGTGTTGGCCATCTTCCTGGGCTTGGAGCTCATCACCAAGGTCCCGTCGCAGCTCCACACGCCGCTGATGTCGGGCTCGAACGCCATCTCGGGGATCACCATCGTCGGCGCCATCGTGGCGGCCGGTGAGGGGGGCGTGCTCGCGACGGTGCTGGGGACGATCGCCGTCACCGCAGCGACGGTCAACGTGATCGGCGGCTATCTCGTGACCGAGCGGATGCTCGGCATGTTCAAGCGCGGCAAGGACGCCTGACGTGGAGGCCTGGCAGACCTTCGCGTACATCGCGGCGTCGATCCTGTTCATCACGGGCCTGAAGATGCTCGGCCGGGCCGAGACCGCCAAACGCGGCAACCGCATCTCGGCGGTCGGGATGCTGATCGCCGTGGTGGCGACGCTGCTCGCGGGCGGGCTCGACTACACCTGGATCGTGCTCGGCCTCGTGCTCGGTGGCGCCGTGGGCGCCGTCGCCGCGCGGCGGGTGCAGATGACGGGGATGCCGGAGATGGTGGCCCTGCTCAACGGGTCGGGGGGTCTGGCCTCGATGCTCGTCGGCTGGGCGGAGTACGTGCGGACCGACAACCTGCTGGCGTTCTCTGCGGTCGCCATCGTGCTGACGGTCCTGATCGGTGGACTCGCGGCGTCGGGCTCGGTGATCGCGTTCGGCAAGCTCAGCGGTCGGCTCGATGGCAAGCCGCTGCTGTTCTCGGGGCAGAAGGTCGTCAACGCCGCCCTGTTGGCGATCGCGGTGCTCGCGGCCGCGCTCGTCGTCGCGCACGCCAGCGGCGCGCTCGCGGGCGGCGGAGCGCTGGCGTTCGCGGTCGTGCTGCTCGTGGCGCTGGCCCTGGGTGTGCTGGCGGTGCTCCCGATCGGCGGCGCGGACATGCCCATCGTGGTGTCGCTGCTCAACAGCTACTCGGGCGTGGCTGCGGCCGCCGCGGGTTTCGTGATCGACAACGTCGTGCTGATCGTGGCCGGCTCGCTGGTCGGCGCCTCGGGTCTGATCCTGACCACGATCATGTGAAAGGCGATGAACCGCTCGCTCGCCAACGTGCTGTTCGGTGGCTTCGGCGCCACGATCACCGCAGGTTCGGCGCAGATGGAGGGCGAGGTCAAGCCGCTGAGCCCGGAGGACGCCTACTTCATCCTCGAGGCCGCCGACTAGGTCGTGTTCGTACCCGGGTACGGCATGGCGGTCGCACAAGCGCAGCACGTGGTGCAGGAGCTCGCTCAGCAGTTGACCAAGAACGGCGCCGAGGTCCGTCACGCGATCCACCCGGTGGCTGGTCGCATGCCCGGGCACATGAACGTGCTGCTCGCGGAGGCGAACGTGCCGTACGAGCAGCTGGTCGAGCCGGACGACGTCAACCCGACGATGGAGACGGTCGACGTGGCGATCGTGATCGGCGCCAACGACGTCGTGAACCCTGCGGCCAAGGAGGATCCGAGCTCGCCGCTGTTCGGGATGCCGATCATCGAGGTCGATCGCGCCCGCACGTGCTTCGTACTGAAGCGGTCGATGAACCCGGGGTTCTCCGGGGTCGACAACGCGCTGTTCTTGAAGGACAACACGCGGATGATCTTCGGAGATGCCAAGGCCACGATCACCGCGATGGTGGCGGCGTTCAAGGAGGGCTGAGCGCGGGTCGGCCTGGGATCGTGGCCCGGCCACGATCACCGCGATGGTGGCGGCGTTCAAGGAGGGCTGA
>PWQI01000244.1 GCA_003556805.1 Trueperaceae bacterium
CGGTCGTAGCCGGTGGGGTTGCGCACACCGGCGTCGGCCACGACGTCCTCGTCGACGAGGGTCGGGGCCGAGGGGCGTCCACCGTCACGGTCGGGGACCGATGCAGGCGCGGACTCCGGCCGGGACTCGGCCGTGGGTTCCGGCGCGGACTCCACCGTGGCCTGCGCCGTGGGCTCCGGCTGGGGCTCCGGCTGGGGCTCCGGCTGGGGCTCCGCCTGGGACTCCGGTTCAGCCTCGGGGGGCAACGCGTCCGCAGGGGTCGCGCGGCGATGCATCGCGGCCAACCCGGCCGCCTGCAGGCGCAACACCACGCGCAGCGCGCGCTCCTCCGGGAGCGGCTTCGTGATCACGCCCGGTACGCGCGCCATCAAGCTGGCGGCCTTCGCCGGGCTGAGCTTCAACTGCTCCGCGACGCGCCCCGCCACCAGCTCACGTGGCTCGCGGGGGGCGCTCGTCACTTCGACCACGAACGCGCTCCGGTTGGTCATGTTCCGTCCTCCACCCGTCCGTAGCCGTGGTGGGCGAGGCCGGCCTCGGCCCGCGCCAGGAACTGGGCGCGACCATCGTTCGACTTGAAGTGTCCAGCCAAGACCTGGAGCAGCGGGCCGAGAGCGGTCTCGGGGAGCAGCCGGGGGCTGTGGCCGATCGTGTGGAACGCCTCTTCGACGAAGATCTCGCCGATCGGGCCGGCGACGGCGACGGCGGCCCAGACGAGCCCAGGCGCGATGGCGGGGTCGGCCAGGGGGGTCGGCTCGAACACGCCGTTCGTGCCCGCTCCGGTGAGCACGTCGCCGTTGCCGCCCGGCCGAGCCGAGGCGCGCAGCCCCTCGACGTCCTGGCCGTAACTGGCGTGCAACAACAGCGCGTCGACCGAGAGGTCGAGCGTGCGCTGCGGCGCCGCCACCCCGACGCGGAACGCGAACCGCCCGGAGCGCCAACCGAGCAGGCGGCTCAGCGCGGCCACGCCCACGACGTCCGCCAACGCCACGTGCTCGACGCGTCCACGCTGCACGTAGACGTACCCGCTCCCACGCTCCGCCACGTCGGCGTCGCCGACCACCTGCAGGCAGCCGCTGGCCTGGTTCAAGGCGAGGTACTGGACGAGGTTGGCGAGCACCCCGTCGCCGAGGCGCCCTTGCAGCGCGTTCAATCGTGCCTCCCAACGCTCCTGCCGGGCGCCCGCGACCCACTCGCGGACGCTCCCTCCCGACACCGCGCGCGCTCCGGGGGTTCCCGACCCCGGCCGCACACGGGGGAGCGCGCACACCTCCAGTCTGCCACAGCGGTGCCCGCAGCGCGCGCTCGCGCCGGCCTAACGCACCTGGGCGCTGGCCGGGGTCGTGGTAGCCTCTCGGCCCGGAAGGGAGTGCGTATGCACACCATCTGTTGCATCCCAGGCGACGGCATCGGTCACGAGGTCGTGCCCGCGGCACGGCGCGTGCTCGAGGCGGCCGAGTTGCCGTTGCGCTTCGTGGAGGCCGAGGCCGGCTGGGGCACCTTCGAACGGCTCGGTACGTCGGTGCCCGAAGCGACCGTGAAGGCCGTACAGGACGCCGACGCCACGCTCGCCGGCGCGTTCACGGCGCCGAGCGCGACGGTCAAGGGGTTCCAGGGCGCGATCCGTTACCTGCGCCGCACGCTCGACCTCTACGCCAACGTGCGGCCCGCACGGACGCGGCCCGTGCCCGGCTGTTTCACGGGCGTCGACATGCTGATGGTGCGCGAGAACACCGAGGGGCTGTACGTCGAGTTCGAGCGGCGCTACCACGACATCGCCATCGCCGACGTCAAGATCAGCCGCGCAGCGTCGGCCCGCATCGCCCGCGTGGCGGCGCAGCTCGCGCGCCAGCGGCGCGGCCTCGTGCACGTGGTGCACAAGGCGAACGTCCTGCCCATCACCTCGGGCCTGTTCCTCGACACGGCCATGGACGTGATCCGGCGCGAGTACCCCGACGTCCAAGCCGTCGACGTCATCGTCGACGCATGTGCGATGAAGCTGGTGCGCGAGCCCGAATCGTTCGACGTGTTGGTCACCACCAACCTGTTCGGCGACATCCTCTCCGACCTCATGGCCGGCCTGGTCGGCGGCCTGGGCATCGCGCCCTCGGCCAACCTCGGCGATCGCCACGCGATCTTCGAACCGGTGCACGGGTCCGCCCCCGACATCGCCGGGCGCGGCGTCGCCAACCCGACCGCCACCATCTTGACGGCCTGCATGATGCTCGAACACCTGGGCATGCGAGATGAAGCGGCGCGGCTCGAGGCGGCCGTCGACCGCGTGCTCGAGCACGGCCCCCGCACGCGTGACCTGGGCGGCGACGCCGATACGACCACGTTCACCGACGTCGTGATCGAGGCCTACCTCGACGTGTGAGCCGAGCGTCACGCCGCTTTCAGCCTCATCACGTCGCGATGCGATACCCTCAGCGGTGTGACATGTTCTCGTGACCCCGGCCCCGTGAGGCACGTGTGATGTACGCCCTGCAGCAGGCGATGCGGGCGATCCGCGGCAACTGGGTCGCGAGCGTTGCGACCATCACCACCATGACGCTGTCGCTGACCATCCTGGCCGGCTTCAGCCTGCTCTCGCTCAACATGAACCAGGTGCTCGCGAGCCTCCAGGGCGAGCTCGAGGTGTCGGCCTTCCTCGCGCCCGGGAGCGACGGGCCGCGCCTGCTCGAGACGGTGCGCGGGTGGCCCGAGGTGGCGCGCGCGGAGTTCGTCGGGCGCGACCGCGCCCTGGCCAGCCTGGTGGCCGACATCCCCAGCCTCGCGACCGCCGCGCAGCTCGTCGACAACCCGCTGCCCGACGCGCTGCAGCTGCGGCTGCTCGACCCCGGCCAGACGCCGTTGGTGCGCGTTCGGCTCGAGCAGCTGCCGGGCGTGGTCGACGTCGAGGACGGCAGCGACGCCGTGGAGACCTTCCTGGCCATCAACGACGCGTTGCGCGTGCTCGGCTCGATCCTGATCGTGGTGCTGCTCTCCTCGGCCCTGTTCGCGATCGTCAACTCGATCCGCGCCGCGATCACCGCGCGCGAGGACGAGATCGAGGTGCAGCGCCTGGTGGGCGCCACGCGCAGCTTCATCCGCGCTCCGTTCCTGATCGAAGGCTTCTTGCTGGGCCTGTTCAGCGCCGTCATCACCCTGGCGCTGGCGATCCCGGGCTACCAGTTCGTGGTCGCGCGCCTGGCCGAGCAGCTGCCGTTCGTCCCGTTCGTCCGTGACTCGGCGCTGCTCGGCCAGGTGGCGGTGCTGCTCACCGCGCTGGCGCTCCTGGTGGGGCTGGTGGGGAGCGCGATCTCGGTGTCGCAGCACCTGCGGGAGCGCACCTAGCATGCGCCGGGTGGTCACGTTGGTCCTCGTCGCGCTGCTGGCGCTCGCTCCGCCGGCGCTCGGCCTGGCGCAGGTCGACCGCAGCGAGCAGCTGCGGCTGCAGGGCGCGATCGACGACGGTCAACGCCTGCTGCTCGAGCGCCAGGCGGAGATCGAGTCCATCACCCGCGAGCTCGGCGCGCTCGACGCCAGCCTTCGTGACCAGATCCGCGAGCGCGACCGCGTCGCCGACCGCCTCCGCGACCTGCGGCGCCAGCGCGACGAGCTCACGGCCGACGTCGCCCGGCTCGAGCAGGAGCGCGACCTGGCGCAAGCGCGTCTCGCGGCGCTCGAGGCCGATCTGACCTTGATGGAGGAGCGCGTCCGCGGGCTCCTCGTCAACCTCCATCGCAACCGCAGCGGCCAGGTGGCAGGCGTCCTGGCGCGCGCCGATTCGTTCCACGACCTGCGCGTGAAGCAGCACTACGTGGGCCTGCTGGCGCAACAGGACGTGGCGGTGGTGCGCGACCTCGACGACCTCCTGCAGGCGGTCGCGCGCGAGCGCGCCGACCTCGAGGCGAGCATCGCGTCGCTGAGCGCGCGCCGCGACGAGCTCGCCGCCACGGTGACGCAACTCGAGGGGACGCAGGTGCAGCTCGCCACGCTGATCGCCGAGCTCGAGTCGACCCAGGCGGGTCGGCAGGCCCAGCAGCGCGCGCTGCTCCAGGAGCAAGACGCGCTCGAGGCCGAGCTGCGCCGGCTCGATCAGGCGCTGCTGCAGGAGATCGCCCGGCTCGAGGCCGAGGAGCGGAGGCTGCGCCAGCAGGCGCAGGAGTTCGTGAGCGACCGCGCCCGCTCAGAGGACCTCACCCGCCAGGCGGACGAGGCGAGAGCCCGCATCGACAACCTCACGGCGCCCACGCCGTCGCCGGCGGCAGGCTACGTGTCGCCGCTCGACGACGCCGTCGTCACGAGCCGCTTCGGCGAACAGAACAACAGCTTCGTCTCGCTGCGAGCAGGCAGCGAGGGCGCCGCGGTTCGCAGCGTGCGCGGCGGCGTGGTCATCAGCGTCGCCTCGGGGGGCGTCAACGTCGGCTACATGGTGGCGGTGCGGCACGACGACGTTGTCACGACCGTCTACACCAACCTGCAACCGCCGGTGGTGGCCGTCGGTGACGCCGTCACCGCCGGCCAGGTGGTCGGCTACCTGGGCGGCAGCACGTTCGTGCCGCCCGACGTGCTGCGCTTCTACGTGCGCAACACCAACGCCGCGGGCACCGCGGTCTTCGTGGACCCGGCCTCCGTCCTCGGCCTATGACGTGACCGAGGCCGTTTCGGCGGTACCATCAGCGCGATGCGTTGTCAGCACTGCGGCACCGTCGCGCCACCCGCCATGCGCTACTGCGGCATGTGTGGTCTCGCCCTCGCCACCCGCCCCGTCAGCGGCGAACGCGAGCGGCGGCGCGTCAGCGTGGTGTTCGTCGACCTGATGGGGTTCAGCACGCTGACGCACGGCCTCGACCCCGAGGAGCTGCGCGACCTCGCCGACGAGGTGCTCACCGTGGTGGCGGGCGTGGTCGAGGACTACGACGGCTACGTCGACGCGTTCCGCGGCGACGGCCTCAGCGCCGTGTTCGGCGCGCCGCACTCGCACCCCGACGACCCGTATCGCGCCGTGGTCGCCGCCAGCGCGAGCCTGCGCGCGATCGAGCGCATCGGCGACGAGCGCGGCCTCGACCTGCACGGCCGCGCCGGCGTCACCACCGGGATGGTGGTGGCGGGCGCGGTGGGGTCGGGGCGGGTGCGCGAGTACACGGTGATGGGGAGCGTGGTGACCCTGGCCAGCCGGCTCGAGGGTGCCGCCCGCGCCGGTAGCGTCTTGGTGGGCTACGACACGTACGAGGCCACCCGGCATCGGCTGACCTACGCCCGCGTGGACGACCTGGTGCTGGCGGGGTTCCCGAACGTCACCAGCGCCTACGCGTTCGTCGCCGACCGGGAGCGCGAGGCCGACCCCTACCGGCGCCTGCCCTTCGTCGGGCGAACGCGCGAGCTGGCTGCGCTCGACGCCGCGCTGGCGCAGGTGCGCGAACGGGGTCGCGCCTCCGAGTTGTGGCTGGTGGGCGAGGCCGGCTCGGGCAAGACGCGCCTGATGCAGACCTTCGCCGAACGCGTCGAGGCGAACACCACCGTGGTGCGGCTCGCCACGCAGCGCCTCGCCGACCCGACCGACGGCGGGCCGAACTGGTCCGCGCTGGCCGAGCAACTGCTGGGCGTGCGCGCCAGCGACGACGACCGCA
>PWQI01000403.1 GCA_003556805.1 Trueperaceae bacterium
CGGCGAGCTGCTCCAGGAAGGGCGAGGCGTTGGACGGCTCCGTGATCGTCACGTGCTCGTCGGTGCGGTTGCGCATCGTGAAGACGACGCGGTCGCCCTCGCGAACGTGGAGGACCGGGCCGGGGACGGCCCCGCCGTAGGTCCAGGCGTTGTAGCGGACGCCAGGAGCGATCTCGATCTCCTGGACGAACGTGTCCATGCGGACGTGGTGCGTGGTGTTGCCCTCGTAGTCGAGCGTGGCGATGTTCGGGAGCAGCGTGAGGGTGTCGCCGACGACGGGCGGGCCAGCGTAGTCGTCGGTGTAGACCTGAGCCTCGGGCATGCCGAAGATCATGCCGTCGACTTCGTACTCCCCTTCGGCGAACGCGGCGAAGGCGAGCAGTGCGGCTGCGAACGCAGCCAGTATGGTTCGGGCGGTGTGTGTGCGGCGTGGCATACGGACCTCCTGATGTCCCTCGTCCGCCGGGGCGTCCCAGCGTGTAAACGTGGACAAGTTAGTCCAAATATAGGCCCGTCGGGTGCTACCGGCCAGGACGAACGTCCCGGTCGGCCTTCGAGTTCAGGCAGGTGACGCGTCTGGGTCGGCCGCGAGCGCCTCGGCCGCCCGCGCCAGCCGCTCCGCGACCGCTGCGACCTCGCGCCACGCCTCCGCAACGCGCCGGTCTTCCTCGATCGACACGCCACCCCGCTCGATGCCAGCGCGCATCTGCGCACGGGCGCGTTCGATCTCGGGCGCCGCAACCCCCAACGAGTGCGTGGTGGTCGCCGTGCGCTCGCGCAGGTCGCTCAGCGACGACTGCAGCTGCGCCAGCGCCCCGTGCACGTCGCCGCGGGAGGTGGTGGTGCCCCGGGCAGTCATCAACCCCTCGGTCGCGGCGGTCGCGGCCGAGGCGGCGCCGTGCTCGGTCCGGGCCGGCGGAGATCCCGCCGCACCGCCTCCGTCCCGCGTGCCGCGCACCGCCTCGTCGCGCTGCGTCGCGACCTCCAGCAAGAGCGTCTCGAGCGGCGTGTGGATGTTGCGATCGTGGTTGTGCAGCGAGCGCTCGAAGTCGATGGTCACCGTCTCCAGCGCGAGCAGGTGTCGGGCGGCAGCGTCACCATCGATGTCGAGGCCGAACGCGTACGCGTTCACGAGCTCTCCCGACAAGAAGTGCAGGCGCCCCTTCTCGGTGCCCGAACGCACGAGCAGCGAGCACGACTTGCGCTCCAGCCGCATCAGCCGGAGCAGCGCGGCGAGTGGCACGTCGCTCATGTGGCCCTTGACGACGTCGGCATGCGCCGCCAGCACGTTGCGAGCGATCTCGGAGGGCGACGTCGGCTTGCGCACGATGCGCAGGATCCCGAGGGACGGCGCGCCGTTGAGCACGTCGTCCGTCGCCATCACCGACATGACCACCACCGGCAGGTTCGGGTGATGGTTGCGGACGTACGCCAGCAGGTCGAAGCCGTCCATGACCGGCATGTTCACGTCGGTGACGAGGACGTCGACCGGACGGGTCCGCAGGTGCTCGATCGCCTCGGCGCCGTTGCGTGCCGTCGCCACCGAGAAGCGCTCGAGGTGTGCCGGCAGCGAAGACTCCAGGACGGTGCGCACCGCATCGTCGTCGTCGACGACCAACACGGTCTTCGACCTGTGGTTCACGGCGTCGTGCCGACCTCGGCGACCTTCGGGTCCACCGCTGCCGCACCGTCGGTCGCGAACATGCCGTCGACGCGCCCGAGGATCTCGCGGGCGAGCGACGCGACGTCGTGCCGGAACGCCTCGAGATCGCGCCGCCGTCGTTCGCGCTGCTCGTTGACCGCATCGAACGTCCGTTGGGCCTCGCGAAACGCCTCGACCTCGGCAGCCACGGCGGCGAGCGCCGCGTCCGCTTCGCGGGCCCGGTTCGTGAGCCGCTCCACGGCGCCGAGGAGTGCCGTCACGTGCGGGTCGGTCGCTGTCATCGTGGTCCCTTCGTCGCTTCGGTCGGTCGGTGTAGAGCCTCGCGACACGTCGTCCGCGGCTCCCTCGCTGCCGTTCGGTCCGGCCGCCGCGATGGACGAGGGCGCCAGCGTCTCGTGCGTCGGCGACGATGCTGATCGGGCTGGCTCAGCGGCCGGATGCCGCCCGTCCGCAGCGTCGTCGCGATCGGTGTGATCGCTCCAGCCACGCCCGACCGCGTCCGTATCGGACGGGGTGGGGGTGGTGTCGTTGGCCTCGCTCGTGGCCAAGCGGTCTTCCCCGGACGCAGGCGGCTCTGGCTGCTGTGGCTGCTCCGGCGCGTCCGTCGTGTCAGGCGTCTCGACCGCCTCCGGCGGCTCGGACGGGCTCGCCGCGGCCGTCGGCTCGTCCGGCTCGCCAGTCGTCGCGAAGTCGATGTGTGCGGCCGGTGGTATCGAGCGCTCCGTTTGCTCGCGTACGGCGTCCTGCGTGACCGCGACCTCGATCAGCATCAGCTGCATCGGCGTGTGGATCGTGCGCCGCACGTTGTCGGGCAGGTGCTCGAACGCGATCGACGTGTCGTCCCAGCCGAGGATGTCGTACGCGGCCGGCTCGCCGTCGGCGCCGAAGTCCTCGGAGTACGCGTCGATCAGACGACCCGACTGGAACGAGAGACGACCCTTGCGGCGACCGGACGTGACCACCACGGTGCAGCTGCGTCGCTCGGACTCGACCAACTGCAAGACGCCCGAGAGAGGGATGCCCTCGACGTGCCCGAGCGCGACGTGCTCCATCGCCTGCAGCAGCGACTCGGCGACGTCGTGATAGCTCGCCGGCTTGTGGAGTACGCGCAGGCCACCGTACGGCGCCAGGCGCTCGCCGATGTCGCCCGATGCGAGGCCGGACAGCACGACCACCGGCAGCGGACGCTTGAGGTTGGTGACGTACGCGATCAACGCGAAACCGTCCATGACGGGCATGGCGAGATCGGTGACGAGGGCGTCGACGTGGCGGCGTTCCAAGTGCTCGATCGCCTCGCGTCCGTTGGTGGCGGTCAGCACCTCGAACATGTCGAGGATCGTGCTGATGCCGTTCGTGAGCACGTGCAGTGTGCCCTGATCGTCGTCGACGATCAACACCGTCTTCCGCGCAGGCGCGCTCGCTGGCTCAGGCTCGGTCATATGCCACTACGATGCCGACAATTCCCGTCCAGTGCGATGAACAATGCCATTCGTGCCGCGCCGCGGGAGGTCAGGCGACGCGCGGCGCGGCGAGGATGCGCAGCCAGACGATCGTGATCCAGGCCGTCGCGCTCAGCGGTGCCGCGACCCCGGGTTCGATCCCGGACCAGCCCAGGATCGCCGCCGGTGACGCAAGAACCACGGCCGTGAGGAGCCACACGTCGAGGCCGCGGGGATCGGCGGCTCGCGCCCCGATCAGGTCGAGCAGCGCCGCCGCGGCCAGCGCCAGCGGGACCATCAGCCACGCGTCCGGCATGGCGGGAAGGGTGAGCACCGCCAACGTCGTGTCGACGGCGATCGTTGCCATCAGCCCGAGCAGCCCGAGCGACGCCACGGTTGCGATCGTGCGGGCGCGCACGTCGATGGCGAAACCGGGCCAGCCGGCACGGCCGGGGTAGAGCTGCGCGGCGGCCCACGCGAAGGCCAGGCTCGGCGCCAGCGCCGAGGAGCCGAACGGGCCCGACGGTGGGATGAACGCCACGGCCGCGAGCGTCACCACGGGGACGGCGAGGAGCGACCAGGGGGAGCTGCGCCACGCGCGCACGACGCCCAACCACGCGAACGCGGCCACCGCCCCGCCGCGCGCAGGGATGGGCGGCCGCCAGCGCGGCTTCAGCGCCGACGGCCGCGCGTGCAGCGCGGCGCGCGCACGCGCCGCCGCGAAGCGGGCGCCGGGGTCGTGGGCTGCCCCGGTGACCGCGTCGAGTCCGCGCAGTGTCGCGATGGCCCGCAACTCGGCCAGCAGTTCGCTTTGCAGCAGCACGACGGCGGGGAGCGTGCGCGTGCTGGTGGCGATCGTACGGACCACGAGCGCCGCGACGGCGATGGCGAGGGCGCCGCCAACGGCTGCCGCCAGCCACGGGTCGAACGACCCGAGGGCTGCCGCGGCTGGGGCAGAGAACGTGAGCGCGCAGGCGGGTGCCGCCAGCCACGTGCACCCCAACGACAGGGCCGCGGCCACCAGCGCGCCGACGGCCGCGGCCCAGGCGACCGGGTCGCGCGCTCGCGTCAGGGCCGCGCGCCAGCGCAGGACGCGCAGGCCCACTGCGAGGGCGGGGAGCACCAGCAGGGCGGCGAGCGCGGGCTCGCCGAGGAGCCGCGGGACCAGCAGCGCCGGTACGCCCGCCAGCGCGAGCGCACCGGCGATCGCGGGCAGCGTGAGGCGCAGGGCCGGCCAGGCGAGGACGGCCCGCGGCGGCGCGGCGCCGCTCGCGAGGTGGGTCAGGTCGCGGCGGTCCAACCATAGCGGCGTCACGGTGGTGCGAGCCGCCAGCAGCGCGGCGAGCGCCAGCACGGCGCTGCCGGCCGGGGCCGACCAGGCCGTGACCGCATCCGCCACTGCGGGCGACAGCGGAGCGACCGACTGGACCGCGCCGATCACCAGGATCACGGTCCAGAACATGAGGTAGACGACGCTGCCCCAGCCGACCGCGCGCAGCACCCAGCGAGCGTTGGCGCGCACGCTGCGCAGCACGGTTGCGCGACGGAGCTCCTGCAGGGCCTGCTCGGCGTTCACCGAGGCAGCGTCGGGCGCCCTCACCGTGTGATCGGCGTCAGCTGGCCAGCAGCCAGACGCCGGCGCTGGCCAGGCCAGCGATCGGCCACGTCGGCCTGGTGGCCCGACACCATGACCGCGCCGCCCGCGCCGGCATGCTCGGCGAGGCCGTCGAGCAGCGCCGACTGCGACTCCGCGTCGAGCGCGTTGAGCGGTTCGTCGAGCAGGAGCAGCGGCGGGGCACCGCCCAGCGCGACGGACAAGATTACCTTCTGGCGCATCCCGCGCGAGAGCGCGGCCGGGTAGTGGTCGAGCCGGTCGACCAGCCCGAAGCGCTCGCACCACGCCAGCGCCGCGGCGGCGGCGCCTTCGCGGCCCGACACGCGGCCGAGCAGAACGGCGTGCTCACGGACGGTGAGGTCCTCGTACAGGGGAGCGGCGTCGGGTACCAGGCGCGAGCGCGAGCGGGCGGCCTCGCTGCCGGCACGTGCTCCCACGACGAAGACGTCGCCGTCGCTGGAGATCAGGCCGGCGATGGCGCGCAGCAGCGTGGTCTTGCCCGCACCGTTCACGCCCTCCAACCACACGGCGTCCCCTGGCGCGAGCACGAGATCGAGGCCGTCGATCACCGTCATGCCGCCGAGCGAGACGCGCAGCCCGCGCACGTCGAGGAGCGGGGCGTCCGAGCCGTCGCGGTGCATGCGCACCAGCCTACGCCGTGCAGGCGCCCGCCGGGCGGCGGCGAGGCACTCGGCGCGACGGACCGCGGCGCGCACCACGGGGGTGCGCGTCACCATCCACTATCATGGCAGGACACATCACCCGCGGCCGCCAAGCGCGCCGTCGGAAAGGGGTCTCAGGTGATCGACGCGATCCGCGTCCGACCAGCCCACAAGGTCGACGTACCCATCCTTGCGTCCATGAACGAAGA
>PWQI01000415.1 GCA_003556805.1 Trueperaceae bacterium
ACGGCCGCCTCGGCGCCGCGCTCGCGCGCGCTGGGATCCGCTTGGCCGACGCGGACCTGCAGACCGCCGCAACCGCCCTACGTCACGACCTCGAACACGTGACCGGCAATCTCAGGCGCCAGCACGTTGGACGAACTCCACGCCGCCGACAAGGTGCTCACCGCCGGCTCCGCCCGCAGCCTGGTACCGATCACAGCGATCGACGCTCGATCACCGTGGGCGAACTCCAAGCCGCCGACGAGGTGCTCAACACCGGCTCCGTCCGCGGGGTAGTGCCGATCACGGCGATCGACGATCGCCCGGTCGGCGACGGCACCGTCGGGCCGCACGCACGCGCCCTCTTCACGGCCTTCGCTGCGCACGTGGCCAGCTACGTCGCGGCGCGGCGAGGCGGCGTGGTGACGGGGACGGGCTGACCATGACCACCGCCGTCGCCGCTGGGAGCGCCACCGGCAGCGTTCGGCGAGGTGGTGGAGGACCCTTGTGCGAAGGAGTTCGAAGCTGTTGCGGTCGTGCCTGGCAGCGGGAGGGTCAATGCGTGTGGCTCGACCGATACACCGCGTTCGTTGTCGGCGTTCTGTAGTGCAAACGACCGGCGTCTTGTCCGATTTCACGTCGGCGTTTCGCATGATTGTCCCGCGGCATCCGGTACGCGGTCGGTACGACCGCCTCGGTCGACTGCGCGCCACACCCGCCCTCGCCGAGGTCGTGGCTCGGGTGTGACCATCACGACGCCATGGGGCATCCCCAGGGCGTCAATCCGTCCTCCAGCACCGTCCCGAGCCACTCGGCGACCCCCGCGTGGGACGCCGACCAGCGCTCCATGCCACCGCCTTCGTCCCGAGAGACAGTTGCTCTCCATCTGCCGGCCATGCTGGGCCGACCTCGATCGACGAAGCTGACGGGCCGCGATCGGTGGAGCACACGGCGGACGACTCACCTGACGTGCGTCGCCCATCGCCTCCGGGAGTCGCCGACTATGTGCTATATGTGTACGCAGGAGGTCGCGCCGTGCCGCAACTGCACCTGTACGTATCGGACGACGTCGCCGCCGAGTTGCGTGCTCGCGCGCGCGAGCGCGGCACGAGCGTCTCCAAGCTGCTCGCCGAGATCGTCACCCGCGACGCGCGCCGCGCGTGGCCCGAGGGTTGGCTCGACCGAGTGGCAGGCGCGTGGCGCGACCCCTGGCCGACCGTGGATGACCCGCCCCCAGACGAGAGGCGTTCTCTGTAGATGCTGCTCCTCGACGCCAACGTCTGCATCGACGTCCTGCGTGGTCGCGCCGACGTGATCGCGCGCCTCGACGAACACGGTCCCGCCGGCCTGTTCCTGTGCACGGTCGTCAAGGCCGAGCTGGCGTACGGTGCTCGCCTCGCTTCCGAGCCGCGACGTGCAGCCGCCCTCGTCGATGCCTTCTGTGAACCGTTCCCGTCGCTGCCGTTCGACGATGCCTGCATCGACGCCTACGCCGACCTCCGTGCCCACCAGCGGGCTCACGGCGCGACGATCGGCGCGAACGACTTGGCGATCGCATCGATCGCTCTGACCCACGATCTCGGCCTGGTGAGCGACGATCGACCGGCGTTCGCACGGGTGCCGGGGCTCACGGTGACGTCGTGGAGGGAAGGCTGAGTTCGGCACACGTCCGCAGCACCGATTGCGGACGAACAATCGCTTCATCTCGCACGAACCGTCGGACAAGCGGCGGTACGCGTCACCCCCGCACACCTCGCCACCAGCCCACACCGGCAACGTCCTTCCTTTCGGAGGCCAGTACACGGCAGCCGGATCCGCCAGCTCGGTCGCTGCACGCATGTGCCCTCCGACGGTCTGGCACAGATGCGCGGCATACCGGCCCTCACCGACCACCCCTGTTCAGCGTCGTTCGGCAGACCCACCGAACAGGCGCTGGAACAGCTCGAACACCGCGCCCTCGTCCTCGAACCCCCCGGCGTCCCGATCCGGCGATCAGCCGCCCGGCGGTCGGTAATCCGCGCTCCGCTTCATCGCATCGTCGATCTCCTCGGGCGTGAGCAGCGCGATCGTCTCCAAAGAGCTCATCGCGCCCGAGGCGCCTATCGTCGCCGCGACAGCCGCCGCAGCTGCGTTGTCGGGGAAGTCACCGATGGCGTAGAAGTCGTGCGGACCGAAGGCGAAGTAGAACGCCTCAAGGCGCCCGCCGAGGCTCTCGGCGAGCGCGGCGGCCACCCGCTTGCGCGCCGTGCCGCCCTCCTTCACGACACCCTTGATGCCCTCTTGGCTGTACGAGCCTCGAATCAGGAACTTCGCCATGGTGTCTCCTCGACGATCTGGGGCTCGCGCGTCCACGGTCCGGTGCTGGTGCCGCGAGCTCGAACCAGCACGCCCTGTTTCCAACACCCGGCCGACGCCCCTGTGCGACCGCGGCCGCGCTGCTAGGCGCCGCCCGCGCCGGCGCTTGACAGAGAGCCACGTCGGCCCCAGGAGGCGCTCGAGCGGACGATTGGAACGTGCGCGGCGAGTGTAGGACACTTCTCCCGCCGCGTCAACCCACGTGCCGCCCGACCGCGCCCCGACGAGCCGACCCCGAGAGCGCGGCCGCACCGGAACACGCATCCCGTCCTCCAAGCCCCCAACGGCAGGCCCGTTGTGCCATCACGTGCTACATGCCAACGATCGGTGATCGAGTTCGGATGATGCGCCGGCACGCCCTCACACCGCTCGAGCGGCTGGCTCGGATCGGCTTCCTGGGCGAGTGGACCGTCCTGGGGCACACGCTGCTCGCCACCGGGCACTCCTGGGTCCAGCTCCCGGGCGACGACCTGCGGCTCCTGGCCGAGCTGCAAGGCCGACCTCTTGGCGTGGGATCTGGGCTCGCTGTTCATGGTGCCGCTACGCGACCCGATCCGGAACCCGGTGTACTCCGCCCAGGCCGAAGACCTGCAGGACGTCATGGTCGACGGTCGCTGGCTGATGCGCAGCGTCGACGAGATGTCGCCACCCACCTACCCGGACGTGGAGGGGCGGCTGAGCTCGGCACCAACCACCTACCCTGGCCCACCGGCTCGCGCGCCCTCTTCACTCGATCCTGTTCGCGAAAGGGCGGGCCTGGTCGTCACGCCACGACGCCACGGATGCGGCGACGACGAGACCTGTCCAGAGCCCCGCCGCATCGCTCGTCGTCTACGGCTGTGCGTCGACCGCCAGTCCGACCTCACCACAAGCCAGGGCGGAGACGTCCAACCCCTCGCTCTCGGGTCGGTCGATCGTGTCGCCGTCGAAGACGTAGACGAAGAAGTCGCCCTGCGTGAGGTCTGCGAAGGAGAACTCGGACTCCGTGATGCCGACGTACCGATCGTTCTCCCTGCCCACGCGCTCGAGCTCGAGGTGGACGGGCCGGTCAGGCCCGCAGTTCCCCACGTAGAGGGCGGCCGGGTACGTGCGGCCCTCCTCCATGCCCATGAGCGAGAGGATGAGCAGCGTGCCGCCGGTCGCCTGCTCCACGATCTGCAGCTGCCCCCACACGCCGCTGTCGTCGACGGGGTGGAGCGAGTAGGAGGCCGTCGCGAGGTAGGAGGTTTCTGCGCGAACTGCTTCCCTTTGGGCGAAGCCGGCGGACGGGACCGCCGCGACGGTGATGAACACCAGGGCCGCAACGAACCGGGAGATGGTCATGGCGCACTCCTTCCGTGCTATCCGGGTCGGAAGCGCACGTGTTGAGGACGCTCCACGCCGGCTTGGCCGCACCGTAGCACCGGTACGCGCGGCGGGGCGTGGCCGACGTCAGTCATGTGCACACGCTAGAGAAGTCATCACCGAGATCCACACCCGCGACACGTCGGCTGCCCTGAAGCTCGGCCGCTCTCCTAGAGGAGTTCTCGGAACTCGTCGAGGGTCAGATCCGCCTGGTGGAAGAGCGAGCGGTGTAGAACCCAACCCGTTGCGGCACCAGAAGGGCCTCCCTGCCGGTGACGACGGGGAGCTTCTGACTCATCGCGAAAGCGCAACGCTGATCCGTTCGGTCACGGTCGTCTGCGTGTCCGGCTCGGGGATCTCGAGACCGTCTTCTTGCAGGCTCTGCAGGTAGAGCGCGAGCATGTCCTTGACCATCGCTCGTGCTTCCTCCAAAGACTCGCCGTAGGTCGAGATGTAGTTGAGCGACGGTACGGTTGCCACATAGGCGCCATCGGCTTGTCTTTCGAAGACGACGTTGTAGCCGTACTCGGCGATCTCGGCCGTATGTGTGTGCTTCTTGGTCATCCAGCTCAACTGTAGCAAGCGGTAGGCGCTTGTCAGAGGCGGCACGTACCGCCACGCCAGCTGCGCGCAAGACCCGCTACCCTGCCGATACGCAAACCCTTGCATCCGCGTTCTGCCACCTCGAGGTGAAGAGCATCGCTCACGGCCTCGCGCTCGAGGAACGCGCCTACCTGGCCGACGTGCTCGACTTCGCTGCCGACCTGCTCGCCGACCCGTGCGACGCTCTTGCAATGAACGCCGTGCGCACACCATGTCTCACGCGTGATACACGTGCACCATGTCCAAGCAGCGGGTCACCGTCCGCGATCTCCGCAACCACGGCGGCGACGGCCTCGACACCCTGCTCGACGCCGACACCTGATGTCCGCGTTCGCCGCTGCGGGACTCCTCGACACCAGTGCCGTCATCCTGCTGAGCCAGCTCAGCGACGAAACCGCCCTCCCCGAGGTCCCCCTCATCTCGACCATCACCCTCGCCGAACTCTCCGTCGGCCCGCTCGAGGCCCGCAGCGACGCCGAACGTGCCGCGCGCCAAGCCGTCCTCCAGCAGGCCGAGGCTGACTTCGAGCCGCTCCCGTTCAACCACCGCGCCACCCGCGCATTCGGCCGCGTCGCCGCATCGCTGCGGACATCCGGCCACACCGTGAAGACCAGGAGCTACGACGCCATCGTCGCCTCCATCGCGATCGCGAACGACCTCCCGCTCTACACCACGAACACCGACGACTTCGTCGGCATCGACGGACTCGACATTCGAGCCGTGCCGACGCCATCAATGACCGAACGGTGATGCCCCGGGCACTCAGGCTCGATACCGCATCTGCCCTCAGCCGGCCGCTTCGGCCGCGCTTCGGCCGCCACCGGCTCCACGCTCGCCCGGCGACAGCGTCATCTTGTCGCCCAACGAGGGCGCCGCCATCGGCACCATGCACCGCAGCAAAGGCCGCCAGTTCCACGCCGTCGCCGCCCTCGGCGCCGAACACGGCGACGTCCCCATCACCCGCGTCCTCGAGAAACAAGCCGACGACCCCGCCCGCCGCGCCTCCCTCGAACCCGAACGCAACCTCCTCTACGTCGCCGGCTCACGAGCACGCGAGCGACTCCTTGTCACGGGCGTCAAGGAGCTGTCGCGCTTCCTGACCTCGGGCTGAACTGTGGAGTTGGCCCCCCGGCTGTGGACGAGGTTCAGTGAGCAGGTGGCTCGTGGGATCGGGCGCTGTTTCGGCCCGCCAGCGCTCGACGCTGCCGGGCTCGACCCGCGAGCGCCGCTGCGATCGCGCCGACGAGGATCGCTGCGGCACCGGCGGCGATCAGCGTCACCATGCGTCCGAGTTCGGCG
>PWQI01000138.1 GCA_003556805.1 Trueperaceae bacterium
CGATGAGCCCGTAGGTGAGGTCGACGATCAAGTTGACCAGCACGAACAGGACGGCGGTGACGATGATGCCGCCCTGCACCAGGTAGAAGTCGTGCGCGAAGATGGCCTTGATGATCACGTCGCCGATCCCCTGGCGTGCGAACACGATCTCGATGATCACCGAACCGCCGAGGAGGAAGCCGAAGTTGATGCCGACGACGGTGATCACCGGTATGAGCGCGTTCTTGAGCGCGTGCCGGTTGATGACGCTGCGCTCGGCGACGCCCTTAGCACGCGCGGTACGCACGTAATCCTGCCCAAGGACCTCGAGCATGGCGGATCTGAACAGCCGCGCCAGCAAGCCGGCGAAGCTGAGCCCGAGCGCCAGCGCAGGCAGGACGACGTGCCACAAGGTGTCGGACCCTTGGACCGGGAACCATCCCAGGTTGAGTGCGAACACGAAGATAAAGATGAGCCCGAGCCAGAAATTCGGCATGGACAACGCCAACAGCGAGATGATCATGCTGATGCTGTCCCACCAGGTGTTGCGCCTGATGGCGGCCGAGATCCCGAAGAAGGCGCCGAACAAGACCCCCACCAGTGTCGCGGCAACCGCCAGTTCGATGGTCTTGGGCAGCTGCTCGAAGATCTGCGGCAGCACCGGGCGTCGACTGAACAACGAGGTACCGAAGTCGCCCTGCACGGCGTTGACCAGGAAGCGGCTGTACTGGACGAGGATCGGGTCGTTGAGCCCGAGTTGCTCGCGCAGTTCTGCCTCCTCGCGGGCCGAGGCGCCGAACTCGGAGAGCATGATGGTGACGGCGTCGCCCGGCAACAGGTGGAGCATGAAGAACACCAGACTGCTGACGCCGAAGACGACCACCACGGCAGCCAACGTCCGGTTGACGATGTACCCGATCACGGCGTTCGGTTCGAGGGCATGAGGCGCTTCCTAAGGGCTGGAGCGAGGGTCGCTGGCGAGCGGAGGCAGGGCCTCCGCGCGCCAGCGAGCAGGCGGATGGAGCTCAGTCGCGCTCGTAGAAGTTCAGCAGGTAGCCGAACCAACCGGTCGCGTCGGAGGGGAGCCAGCCGTCGACGCCCTGCTTGGCGGCGACGAGGATCTTGACGTTGTAGAGGGGCACGATGGTGGCGTCGCCCATCAGGATCTGCTGCATCTCCGAGAACAGCGCGGCGCGGGCGTCCTGATCGGTCTCGGCGCGGGCTTCGGCGAAGATCTCGGTGATGCGGTCGTTGCAGTAGTGGGCGAAGTTCCAGCCGCCGCCGATGTTCTCGCAGCCGTAGCGGCCCTGCAGCGCGGAGGGATCGACGCCACCCCATTGGCTCCACACCACGTTGTGCAGGCCTTCCTGGGCAGTGTTCTGTTGGGCCGGGTTGTCTTGCACCAGCACGTTGACGTCGATGCCCTGGCGGCGCCACTCGGCCTCGATCACCTCGGCCTGGCTGGCCACGCCGCTGAGCGTGAGGTACTCGATGCGGAGCCGCTCACCGTCGCGCTCGCGGAAGCCGGTGGCCTCGTTCATCGTCCAGCCGGCCTCGTCGAACAGCGCGGCGGCGCGCTCGGGGTCGAACGGGTACATCTCACCCGCGTCGGCGTCGTAGCCGAACGAGAAGGGCGACATCACGCCGCCCGAAGGATTGTAGATGCCCTCGAAGATCACCTCGCGGACCAGCTCCGAGTCGGTCGCGTGGATCAGTGCCTGGCGCACGCGCACGTCGTCGGTCGGCGACTTCATCACGTTGATGAACAGCCCGGCCGGCGGGTAGCCCAGCCGCTCGTAGCCGTGGGTCTCGAAGTCCGGGCTGGCTTCGAAGTCGAGCCAGTCGAAGGCGTCGAGGTAGAGCGCCAAGTCGATCTCGCCGCGTTCGAGCGCCGCCGCACGGGTGGCGTCCTCTTCGATGAACCTGAAGGTGATGGTGTCGAAGTACGGCTCGCTGCGGCTCTGGAAGTCCGCGGCCCAGGCATAGTCGGGGTTCTTCTCGAGCACCACCGAGCGGCCGGGCGTGAACGAGACGAAGCGATAGGGCCCGGTGCCGACAGGGTTCCAGCTGACGTCGTCACCCAGCCGCTCGACCGCGGCCGGCGACATCATGCCCATACCGTACGTGCTGAGCGCACTCGGCAGCAGGCCATAGGGTGAGGAGAACTCGAGCTCGAGCGTGTGCGGGCCGACGGCGCGGGCGTCCGCGAAGGGTCCGAGTTCGAAGCGGGCGTATTGCGACTCGGTGGCCGGGTCGACCATGCGCTTGAAGTTGAAGGCCGCGGCCTCGGCGTCGAAGGGGGTGCCGTCGTGGAACAGCACGTCGTCACGAAGCTCGAAGGTCCACACCAGCCCATCGTCGGAGACCGACCACGAGGTGGCGAGGTGCGGGTGCAGTTCGCCGGTGCCGCCGTCGCGTTGGATCAGGTTCTCGAACAAGCCGAAGAACAGCGGGGCGTCAAACGCGGCGGAGGACTTGTGGGGGTCGAGCACCGTGAACTCGAGCCGGGAGCCGATCGTGAGCGAGCTCTGTGCCTGCGCCAGGCTGAACGTGAACGCCAGCGTGGACACGAGCATGACGACGGCCAGCGCGAGCGCGGGCCACCTCGTGCGACGGATGGTTGGGGTCATGGACGTGCTCCTTCCTCTACGGGTAGGCCTGCGTGGCAGGCGGTGCCTACCAGGCAGGTGGGAATGGGGAGGCGCGTCTGCGGTATCGCATGGACGCGCGCGAGAGGCGTGGACGGGTCGGGGCTGCTGGCGACGGGCATAGTCGTCACGAAGCCTCGGATCCCGCCTGGCTGGGCGGCGCGGGCTCGGCGGCGCCCCGCTGGGGCGTGACGACGTCGAGCGTGTCGAGATGAGCGATCACGCACTCGATGTGTGCGCGGGCGGCCGCCTCGGCGGCCGCAGGGTCACGCGCGGCAAGCGCGTCGAATATGCGCCGATGCTCGTCGCGTACGTCGGCGCGCGATCGGGGCCGGCTGGCGCCGTCGGCGCCGAGGCGACGGATGGTGTTGTGGCGGTACACGGCCACCAGGTCGGCGGCGATCTGTGCGAAGCGGACCAGGTGCCGGTTGCCGCTCGCCTCGTAGATGCGCTCGTGGAAGCCCAGGTCGGCGACCCACAGGCTCTGGCTGTCGTCCTCGACATTTGCGGCGTCCCAGACGGCCATGTCGCGCGCCAGCGCGTCGAGGTGGCCGGGCTGCATGCGCTCCGCAGCCAGGCGCGTGGCGAGACCATCGAACGCCAGTCGGCAACGGTAGAGGTCGCGCACGTCGCCGATGGTGAGGCGCGGCACGGCCAAGCGACCCTGCCGTCCCTCCACCAGGCCACGCTCCTTGAGCATGATGAGCGCGGTGCTGACCGGTGTGCGGCTGACCGACAGCTCGCTGGCGAGCCCGGACTCGTTGATGACCTGACCCGGCACGTAGAAGCCGCCCACGATGCGATCGCGGACGAATGCGTAGACCTGCTCACCGAGGTTCGGTCTCCGCTCGACGGTTGTCATCGCACCCCCTTCCGCATGCTGCATGCAGCGTTCGGCATGCAGCGCGCGACAGTACGACAGTTTAGGCAGCCTGCTCCGGAGCGGCTGCGACCACCGTGACGTGGAGTACACAGGCGCGCTCCCTCCCGACATCACCCCACCACCTCGCGCCCTGCGCGCCAGACGCGCAGGGTCTCGGTCGCCTGCAGCACGCGCACGTCGGCACTCGGATCGCCAGGAACCAGCACGAGATCGGCCGTCGCTCCTTCACGCACCAGACCGGCCTCGATCCCGAGGAGCCGCGCCGCCGCAGACGTCGCGGCAGTGATCGCCTCCAGCGCGCTCAGCCCCCCGTGCACCAGCAACTCGAGTTCCCGGGCGCTCATGCGGCCGTGCGGAAGCATGAACCCCGCGTCAGTACCGACCACGATCGCTGCGCCTGCCCGCTGCACGCGCGCCAGGCTCGCCCACTTGTCCTCACGCGCCTTGTCGAGCCAGGCCCAACTGGCATCGGAGCCACCGAGGGCTTCGCGGCCGATCTCGTAGTTGCGCTCGTTGACGAGCAGCGTGGGGACGTATGCCGTGCCGCGCTCGGCCATGAGGTCCGCTGTCGACGCGTCGATCCAATGGCCGTGCTCGACGCTATCGAGGCCCGCCCGCACGGCCATCGCGACGCTCGGGCCACCGGAGGTGTGGGCCGCGACGCGGCGCTCGAGGCGGTGCGCCTCGTCGATCGCGGCGACCACCTCGGCATCGGTCATCTCCTGCCGGTAGGGTGCGTTCAGATCACGGCGCGAACCGCCACACAGGTTGATCTTGATGCAGTCCGCACCGCGCTTCACTTGTTCGCGCACGCCCCGCCGGAACCCCTCGGCACCGTCGCAAGCGGCGTTCAGGTCGCGCAAGGCGACGTGGTCGCCCCACCCCCCCTTGTCCATGTGCCCACCCGTGACGGACAATCCCTGCCCGCAGGCGACGATCCGCGGCCCGGCTACGTAGCCGGCGGCGATCGCGTCACGCAGGGCCACGACCACACCGCCAGGAGCGTTCAGGTCACGCACCGCGGTGAAGCCGGAACGCAGCGTCTCGTGCGCGTGGTGTGCGGCCTGCAGCGCGAGGGCCGGGTAGCTCGCGGTGAGCGTCGCCAGCTGGTAGTCGAGCGGCCTCGGCGAGCCGTCGTAGGCGAGGTGCACGTGCGCGTCGACCAAGCCGGGCAGCAGCGTGGCGCCCGGGGCATCGATCACGCTCGCCGCCTCAGGCGCCTCGCCCAACGCGACGGCTGCGCAGACGCGCGTCACCAGACCGGCTTCGATGACGACGGCCATGCCAGCTCGGGCCGGCGTGCCGTCACCGACGAGCAAGCGTTCGGGCCGGATGACGATCATGCCACGCTCCTCTCGTCAGCCTCGGCCACCGCGGCGAGTCCTCGCACCTCAGGTGGTGCGGTCGACGCGCTGCAGCACCTCGAGCGTGCTCACGCCCCAACCGCGCTCGCGCACGAGCGCACCAAGGCCGTGCAGATCGAGCCGGCGGCCGTTCAGGCGGGTGTCGACCTGAGCGCCGATCCAGGCGAAGGCTTCGGCCACGTCGAGGTCGTCGGCGTAGCGGGCGCGGGCTTCGTCGGGCAGCGCCAGGAATTCCGCCTCGGTCATGGAGGTCGGCTTGCTGGGCGCCCCGGGGGTGGTGAGGGTCACCGCCACGCCGTGCTCGAGCGCCTCGAGCGCGATCGACTTGGTGAGCCCTTCGAGTGCGTACTTGGTGGCGCAATAGGCGGTCTCGAGGATGAACGGGCGCACGCCGGCACCGGACGAGACATTGCTGATCACACCGCGGCCGCGCTCCACCATGGCCGGGTAGCAGCGCCAGGCCAGCTGGTAGGCGGCGTGCAGATTGACCTGCATCACCTGATGCCACAGCGCGGGCGTGGTGCGCTCGAACGGTTCGAACGGCAGCATGCCGGCGTTGTTGATGACGATGTCGACCTGGCCGTACTCGGCGAGCAGTCGATCGACGAGCGCATCGACCGCCTCCGGCGATCCGAGGTCGACGACGGTCGGGATCACGCGACCGCTGGGTGCCAGGGCGGCGGTGCGCTCGAGCTC
>PWQI01000210.1 GCA_003556805.1 Trueperaceae bacterium
GCACGGCTTCCTCGATCACGGTGTCGATCGCCAGGGTGACGCCCTTACGCCCACTCATCGGCTGGCCCTCGAGGGTCACGACCTCGTAGGCGAGGTGGTGCAGGCTGTCCTCGTCCTTGCCTCCACCCGTCATCTGGAGCGCGGTGCGGACGATCGTCTGAGGATGCGCCTGCCGGGCGTCGATCACGTTCACGGCCTGGTCGCCATGCGCGAACGTGCGCCCAGGAACGTTGGCCTCGCCCGTCGGCGCGCTGGTCCACAGCACCGTGCCCGACGGCTGGTCGGTGAAGCGCGCGTAGCGCAGCCCTTCGAGGCGGCCCACCTTCCAGAGGTGGTAGCCGATGTCCTTGGCGACGTACATGGCGTTGCCGTCGCTGCGCACCAGCACGACCTGTGGCTCCTCGAGCCCGGGCAGGAACGCGGACACGTCCATCACCACGGCGCCGGCGAACTTGCCGTCCGTCGGCCGCGTGACGGTGGGAAGCTCCTGCAGTACGTCGAGCCCTCGCTGGAGGAAGCCCGCTGCGACGACGTCGGACTCCCACACGAGCAGGTCGTACTCGACGCCCAGCGCGAAACAGGTCTCGAGCTGGGCGCGCACGATGCGTTCGACCTCGGCACGCAGGTCGCCCCGCTCGAGCGCATGCATCACGTCGGTCACGCCGCGCTCGATGGCATCGCCGTCGTCGTCCTTCGCCTGGCCGAGGCGGACGTAG
This sequence comes from Trueperaceae bacterium, assembly GCA_003556805.1. Lineage (GTDB taxonomy): Bacteria > Deinococcota > Deinococci > Deinococcales > Trueperaceae > CSSed10-48. Next base: position 717 of record PWQI01000210.1, read on the forward strand.
AGCGCGCCCAGCCAGTGATCGTACTTGCTGGTTCCGTCGTGCTCGGCGCCGAAGTAGTCGACGGCGAAGAGCGACTCGGCGGCCTGACGCCCGGTGTCGTCGATGTAGTTCTGTACCTCGACCTCATGGCCGGCCGCGCGTTCGATGCGCGCGAGCGCATCGCCGAGCACGATGTTGCGCAGGTGGCCGACGTGGGCCTCCTTGTTCGGGTTCACGCTCGTGTGCTCGATGACGATCTTGCGGCCGCTGGGAGTGGCCTCGGCGGGGAGCGCCAACACCGCTCGGACGAACGCGCCGGGATCGACGAACACGTTGAGGTAGGGGCCGACGGCCTCGACGCGCGCCACACCGGTCGGCGGTTCGAGGTGTTCCGCGATGGCCTTGGCGAGCGCGGCAGGGTTGCGCCTGAGACGCTTGGCCAGCGCGAACGCCACGGGGCTGCCGTAGTCGCCGGGCTTGTCGTCTGGCACGCGCTGGACCCCGACGTCGAGCGCGTCGACATCGAGATCCGTGGCCGCGGCCATGCTCGGATCGGCCGTGATCACGGTTCGGATGGCGCCGCGGATGGCGTCCTGGAGGGCGGGAACGAGATCGATCATCGCCCAGGAGGCTACCACGGGCAGACCCGGGGTCCAGCCCACGGTCGGCATGGACGCCGGGGGTATGCTAGGGGTCCGACGCCTAGGTGTCGGCTAGGTCGCACGCCGACGCACGAGGCCGCGTACACTTGACAAATGCGGACTCAGGTTCTCGTAACCGCTACCACTCATACCACCACTCGCGCGCACCACCAGAGGAGCCGCTGATGCCAGACAGCACCGTCCCGACCTTCGATCGCCCCGTACCGGTCTGCCCGGTCCGCGGGTCCGTGCTCTTCCCGACCATGGTGATGCCGATCGACGCCGGTCGCCCGATCTCGATCCGCGCCATCAACACCGCGCTCGACCGCGATCGGAGCATCGTCATCGTGTCGCAGCGCGACCGCGACATCGAGGAGCCCGGCGCCGGTGACCTCTTCGAGACGGGCACCGCCTGCCACATCATGCGCATGAAGAAGAACCCCGACGGCAGCATCCAGATGCTGGTGCGCGCCGTCGCGCGTGTGGCGATCGAGCGCTACTCGACCGATGCCGGCGTGATCGAAGCGCACGTGCGCGCACTCGACGTCCCTGCCGGTGACGAGGTCATGCTCCAAGCCGCCTACCGCGAGCTCAAGGAGAAGTTCGGCGAGCTCGTCGAGTCGGGCCATCGCGGCCTCCAAGCCGAGGTCGCCCAGTTCGTCATGAACCTCGAGGATCCAGGCCAGTTCGGCGACTACGTCGCCTACCACCTCGACTTCCGAGTCGAGGACAAGCAGGCCGTCCTCGAGGCCGCGAGCGTCGCAGAGCGGCTCCGCAAGGTGCTGATCCTGATCGACACCGAGATCGAGCTGCAGGAGACGCAGCGACGGCTCCAGCGCGAGGTCAAGGACGAGATCGACCGCAACCAGCGCGAGTACTTCCTGCGCGAGCAGATCAAGGCGCTGCAGAAGGAGCTCTCCGGCTCGGACGAAGACGAGGACGAGGTCGAGGCCTTCCGTGAGAAGCTCGAGGCGCTGGACCTGCCAGAAGCCGCCATGAAGGAGGCGCAGCGTGAGCTCAACCGGCTGTCGCGCATGCACCCCGACTCGGCCGAGGCGTCCGTCATCCGGACGTACCTGACCACGCTCACCGAGCTGCCATGGAACGTGCGCTCCGACGACAAGCTCGACATGGAAGCCGCCTCCGGCGTCCTCGAGGAGGACCACTACGGCCTCGAGAAGGTCAAGGACCGCGTGCTCGAGTACCTCGCCGTGCGCAAGCTCAAGCAGGACCGCGCCGAGAAGGGCGAACTCGACGCCGCCGAGGTCAACCGCGGCCCGATCCTGCTCTTCGTCGGACCTCCGGGCGTCGGCAAGACGTCGATCGCCAAGTCGATCGGCAAGGCCCTCGGTCGCGAGTACGTCCGCATCAGCCTCGGCGGCGCCCGCGACGAGTCCGACATCCGCGGCCACCGACGCACGTACATCGGCAGCATGCCCGGTCGCATCATCCAGGGCATCCGCCAGGCGGGCACGAAGAACCCCGTGTTCCTGCTCGACGAGGTCGACAAGCTCGGCGTCTCCTACCAAGGCGATCCCAGCTCGGCGCTGCTCGAGGTGCTCGACCCGGCGCAGAACAACACCTTCGTCGACCACTACCTCGGCGTCCCCTTCGACCTCTCAGAGGTCCTGTTCGTGGCGACGGCGAACTACGCCCAGCAGATCCCCGAGGCGCTCATGGACCGCATGGAGCTGATCGAGTTCTCGAGCTACATCGAGCAGGAGAAGCTCGAGATCGCCAAGCGTTACCTGCTGCCGCGCCAGCTGCAGGAGAACGGCCTGAAGCCGCATCAGTTCTCCATCACCGACGGGGCCCTGGCGCGCGTCGTCAGCGCCTACACGCGCGAGGCCGGCGTCCGCAACCTCGAGCGCACGATCGGCACCCTGGCCCGCAAGGCGGCGCGTAGGATCGCGCACGGCGACGCCAAGCGCGTCCGCTTGACCGAGCGCTCGCTCGAGGGCTACCTCGGGGCCGAACGCTTCGTTCCCGAGTCCGAGGGCGAGGAGAACCTGGTCGGCGTGGCCACCGGCATGTACTACACGCCCGTCGGTGGCGACATCCTGTTCGTCGAGACGAGCGTCACCCCTGGCAAGTCGGGCTTCGTGCTCACCGGGCAGCTCGGCGACGTCATGAAGGAGTCGGCTCGCGCCGCGCTGACGTACGCCAAGGCCAACGCCGACCGCTTCGGCATCCCGCGGGCCCAACTCGAGGAGACCGAGATCCACGTCCACATCCCCGCCGGCGCGACCCCCAAGGAGGGCCCGTCAGCCGGCGTCGCCCTGGCGACCGCGCTCATCAGCGCGCTGACGGGCGTGCCGGTCCGCAAGGACGTGGCGATGACGGGTGAGTTGACGCTGCGCGGACGTGTGCTGGCCATCGGCGGCTTGCGCGAGAAGATCCTCGGCGCCAAGCGCGCGGGCATCACCCACATCGTCTACCCCGGGAAGAACGCCGCCGACATGAAGGACATCGCCGCACATCTCAAGCGGACGCTGCACATGCACGAGGCCGACGACCTCGACCAAGTGCTCGACGTCGCGCTCGTCGGTGGGCTCGCGGCGCTTGAGCAGAAGGGCCATCCGGACACGGGTGGTGATCGCGGTGGCGAGCGCGGCGGCAGCAAGCGCAAGCCCCGGACCAAGCGCAGCGAGGTGCCGGCCCAGGCCTGAGAGGGGTAGGCTGGTGCCATGCGCACACCCTTGATCGCCGGTAACTGGAAGATGCACACCACGCCCTCGGCAGCGGCCGCTTGGATGCGGTCGCTGCTCGAGGACCTCGACGGCGTCGACGTTTCCAACGTCGAGCTCCTGCTGAACGTGCCGGCCACGCACCTGGCGGTGCTGGCGCCCATCGTCGCCGGCTCCCCCGTCGCGCTCGGCGCCCAGGACGTGTCGGCCCACGCCGAAGGCGCGTACACGGGCGAGTGCTCGGCCGCCATGCTGCTCGACGCGGGTGCCACCTACGCCATCGTCGGGCACTCGGAACGACGCCAGTACCATCACGAGTCCGACGCCTTGCTGCACGACAAGGTCGTCGCCTGCCATGCCGGTGGGCTCACGCCCATCCTGTGTGTCGGCGAGCTCGAGGCCGAGCGTGAGTCCGGCGCTCACGAGGCCACCGTCTTGCGGCAGCTCAGCGGCGGCTTGGGCGGCATCGACCTCTCGCGCAGCGACGACCTCGTCATTGCCTACGAGCCGGTGTGGGCGATCGGCACGGGCAAGACCGCGACGGCAGACGACGCGCAAGCGATGGGCGCAGTGATCCGGAGCTTCCTCAAGGGGCGCTACGGCCCCCTGGCCGACGGCATCCGCATCCTGTATGGCGGCAGCATGAAACCAGCCAACGCCGCCGAGCTCCTGGCCAAGGCCGACGTCGACGGCGGGCTCATCGGCGGCGCCAGCCTGCAACGCGACCAGTACCTCGCGATCGCGACCGCCGCACCACGGTGAGCGAGCCGCGACCGTTCGACGCCGCCGAGCTCCAGCGCGAGGCGGCCGCCGCGGCACCTGCACTGCTCGATGCCGTGCGCGCCCGGCTCACCGACAGCGACGCCGAGGCGCTGCTGGTGACGGCCCCGGCCAACGTCCGCTACCTCTCCGGCTTCTCCTCTCCCGAAGACGGCGCGGTCCTCGTGACGCTCGACGACGCCTGGCTCATCACCGACGATCGCTACACCGTCCAAGCGGGCGAGGAGTCGTGGTTGTCGAACCAACAGATCACGCGCGAGATCTTCGAGCGCGCGGCCGGCCTGCTCGATGGCCAGACGCTCGCGATCGAGGCGGACCACATGACCGTCGCGTGGCGAGCCGACCTCGAGCGGCACCTGAACCGCCCGGTCGTCACGACGAAAGACCTGCTGCGCCCGCTCCGCATGGTCAAGCGACCGTTCGAGGTGGCCTGGTTGCGCGAGGCCGCACGGATCACCGACGTCGCGGTGGATCGGGTGGTCGAGACCACCCTGCGGCCAGGCGTGCGTGAGATCGACGTCGCGCTCGAGCTCGAGCGGATCATGCGCGCCGAAGGCGCCGACGGGGTGTCGTTCGAGATCATCGTCGCATCGGGCCCGCGCAGCGCGATGCCCCACGGCGTCGCGAGCCCCCGCCCCATCGAGGCAGGTGACCTGGTCACGATCGACTGCGGCGCACGCGTCGGCGGGTATCACGCCGATATGACGCGCGCCATCGGCGTCGGCGCGGTCCAGGAACCGCTGCGCTCGTGGTTCGACGCGGTCTTGGCGGCACAGCGCGCTGGCGTCGCGGCAGTCGCGCCGGGCGCCCACGGGACCGTCGTCGACGCGGTCGCCCGCGACCTGCTCACAGCCGTCGGACTGGGCGACGCGTTCGGGCACACACTCGGACACGGCACGGGCCTCGACATCCACGAAGGTCCCCGCCTCAGTCCGCGCTCGACGGACACGCTCGCGCCCGGCATGGTCGTAACCGTCGAGCCGGGCGTCTACGTCGCAGGCACCGGCGGACTGCGGATCGAAGACCTGGTCCTGGTCACCGACACCGGTGGCGAGGTGCTGTCGCACACACCGAAGGACTACCGCGAGGTCGGCTGAAGCGCCCGCTCGACCAGGGCCCGCGCGGCGCCGAGCAGCCCGCGCACGGCGACCTCGTCGGGCCCCTCGGCGTACACGCGCAGGACGGGCTCCGTCCCAGAAGCGCGGAACATCACCCAGCGGTCGTTGCCGACGTTGAGCTTCGCTCCGTCACGGCGCTCGACCGACGTGACGGGCAGGCCGGCGAAGTCGTCCGGATCGTGCTCGAGCGCCGTCACCACGCGCGCCATCGCCGCGGCGTCGCCCAACACGAGGTCGACGCGGTCATAGGCATGGCGCCAGCCCGCTTCCGCCTCGAGGGAAGCCAGGCGTTCCGGTAGCCCGCTCTCCGCGTGCGCCAACGCCTCGACCATCAGCAACCCGTTCAAGATGCCGTCGCGCTCCGGGACGTGGCCGCGGACACCGAAGCCACCGGACTCCTCTCCGGCGAGCACGACGTCGCCTTCGAGGAGCGCCTCGACCAGGTACTTGAAGCCGACCGGCGTCTCGCTCACGCTGCGACCGCGTGCACGCGCCAGGCGCTCGACGAGCCGGGAGACCGTCACCGTCTTCACCACGCGCCCGGGCGCGGCTCGCCGATCGAGGTGGTCGAGGAGGAGGGCGAACACGGCGTGCGCCGTGAACGGCGTGGCGCCGGCGGGCACCACGGCCAATCGATCGCCGTCCCCGTCGGTCGCGACGCCGATCGACGTGCGCGGGTCGGAACCGGCCATCGCGTCGCGCAAGCGAGCGAGCGTCGACGGCATCGGCTCGGGCGAGCCTCCGCCGAACATCGGGTCGGCCTCGGGCCGCAGCGCGTCGACGCGCCACGGCAGGCCGGCCCACACCGCGAAACCGTCGATCCAGCCGGCGGCAGCACCGTGCATCGCGTCGTGCACGACACGCCCGCGCCAGCCATGCAACGCATCCAGATCGAGGATCGTGGTGAGGTGGTCGAAGTACGCCTCGCGCACATCGAACCCCTCGAAGCCGCTCCGGTCGGGAGGCGGGTCGGGCTCGTCACCGAGTTCAGCCGCCCGTGCCGACACGTCGCCGTAGGTTGCGTCCGTGGCGGTGCCGCCGTAGGCCTCTTTGACCTTGAAGCCGTGGTACTTCCCAGGGTTGTGCGAGGCCGTCAGCATCACGCCGCCAACCGCGCCGAGCGTCCTGACGGCGAAGCTCAACACCGGCGTCGGTAGGACCCCGGGCGCGAGGCGCACCTCCAGCCCCTCGTCCCGCAGGACCTCGGCGACCGCCTGCTGGAACATCGGGCCGGCGAAGCGCGTGTCGTGAGCGACGAGCACCAGGCCACCACCGGCAGCGGCCAGGTGCTGCCCGTACGCCCTCGCGGCGCGCCGTAGCGTCGCCAGCGTGAAGCCGTCCGCGATCACGGCGCGCCAACCGTCGGTCCCGAACGTGATGGACATGGCTGGAACGTAGCACACGCACGCGGTAGCCTCGAGCCGTGATGCACCCGGCCGATGACAGCGCGCGCTACGCTGGCGCGACGGCGACCCTCGTCGTCAAGTACGGCGGCAACGCCATGACCGAAGACGCCGCCCGTCGCGCCGTCATCGCCGACGTTCGTGCGCTCGCACTGGCGGGGACGCCGCCGGTGCTCGTCCACGGCGGCGGACCGATGATCGCCGCGGAGCTCGCGGCGGCCGGCATCGCAAGCCGCTTCGAACGCGGACTCCGCGTCACGACGCCCGAGAGCCTGCCGATCGTGGAGCGCGCCATCACGCTGCTCGGCAAGCAGCTTGCGTCCGAGCTCGGCGACGGCGTGGCCGTGACCGGCCGCGACGCCGGCCTGCTGGTGGCCGATCGCGTCGATCCACTGCTTGGTGAGGTCGGCAGCGTCCACACCGTCCGTGCCCGCCTCCTGAACGCGCTGATCGGCGCTGGCCTCGTGCCCGTGGTCGGTTGCGTTGCGCTCGCGCACGACGGCGCGGTCCTGAACGTCAACGCCGACGACGTGGCCGCCGCCGTCGCCGCGACGCTGCGGCTGCCGTGCGTGTTCCTCACCAACGTACCCGGCGTGCTCGACGACGTCCGCGACCCGTCCTCGCGAGTGCCGACGCTGACCCGGGCGCAGGTCGCCGAGCGCATCGCAGACGGGCGTATCGGTGGCGGCATGGTTCCGAAGGTCGAGAGTGCCCTGGCCGCGCTCGACCGGGGGGCTCCCGCCGCGGTGATCGCGGATGGACGCGTCGCCGGTGAGCTCCGGCGCGTCGCGGACGGGACGGCCGGAACCCGCATCGAGCCCTGATCGCCCGCGTCACCGTTTCGTAAGTGACGTCCCCCTATCCTCTCCTCACGCCGACGACGGAGCCCGCCACGCGGGTGGTCGCACCGACCGAGCGTCGCCGAGAGGAGGCCGGGATGAACCATCTCATCAACGACATCAGCACCGACAGCCTGTGCCGCCTCGTGGACGCCCTCCAAGCCAAGCTGATCCAGGGCACCGCACGAGCCGACGACATCGAGGCGTACATCCGCATGCAGTGGGAGATCGCCGAACGCGAGCTCGGCTGGCAAGACGCGTTCATCGACCCGCGCGACTGAGCACCTGGCTCGGCCGCGGGCGCTCGGGGGGTCAGCAAGGAACGGCTCGTTGGTCCGGTCACACCCCTCAGAAGCGGCGTGGAACATCGGCCCACGTTTCACGCGGGGACGAAGAGGCTAGCCACGCTGCGGCGTCGCGTGATAAGTTACCCGGTGATGCCGCTGCGACGTGCTATTTTCGTGTGTTTGGTGATCGTCGCGAGCGCGACCGTCGCCCACGCGAACCAGCTCGTGGTCCAAAGCGGTGACAACCTGTGGACGCTTGCGCGGGCCCACGGGACGACCGTGGCAGAGTTGATGGCAGCCAACGACCTGAGCAGCGAGCGCCTCTCGCTCGGTCAAGTGCTGCGCCTCCCCGGCGAGCAACCCGCTATCGACTACACCGTTCAACCCAGCGACACGCTCTACGACATCGCGCGCCGCTTCGGCGTCTCGGTCGAGGTCATCCAGACCGCGAACGCGCTCGGTGGAACCGTGATCCGGCCCGGCCAGACGCTCGCGATCCCGGGGGCGAGCGAGCCGGTCGCGACCCCGTCTCCCGCGGCGGAACCCACCGTCGAACAGCCCGTCACCCCGCCGCCGCCAGCGAGCGCCGCGGAGCCTGCCGAGCCCGCGCCGGCGATCGCCGCTCCGGAGCCCGCCCCCCAAACGGCGCCAGAGGCGCCCGAAGCCGCTCAGCAGAGCCCGGCGGAGACCCCGGCAGCCACGGTGGACTACGTCGTTCGCCCAGCCGATACGCTCTACGACATCGCTCGCGCTCACGGTGTGTCCGTCGACGACTTGATCGCATGGAACGCCCTCGACGGGACCCTGATCCGGGTCGGCCAAGTGCTCTCGCTGAACCCCAGCGGTGACCAACCGACGCCACAGCCGCTCACGGTCACCGTCCGCAGCGGCGACAACCTGTGGACGCTCGCGCGTACGCACGACACCACCGTCGCTTCGATCGCGAGCGCGAACGGCATCGATCCCCAGACCACGCTCCGACTCGGCCAGACGCTCACGATCCCGGGCCGCTACGCAGCGGTAGCCGGCGCCGACGGCGTCGCACCGGCGGTCGGCGGCCCCGCGGCCAGCGAGATCCAGGTCGGTCCCGGGGAGTCGCTCTGGACGATCGCACGGCGGCACGGCACCACCGTCGGCGCGTTGATGGAACTGAACGGCCTGGCATCCGACCGCCTCCAGGTCGGCCAAGCCTTGCGCGTGTTGCCAGGCAACGCACCGTCGCAGGCCCTCCCGGCCGCGGCGGCGCCTCAGGCGTCGGTCCCGAGCAGCGGCATGGTGTGGCCGCTGGTGGGCAACATCACCTCGCGCTTCGGGTATCGCCGTCTCCGCATCGGCGGCACCAACATGCACTACGGCCTCGACATCGACGGCAACACCGGCGATCCGATCCGATCCGCAACGGCGGGAACGGTCACCTTCTCCGGTTGGCGGGGCGGCTTCGGGTACCTGGTCATCGTGACCAACGGCGACACCGAGTACTTCTACGCGCACGCCTCGGCACTCCTCGTCAGCGAAGGTCAGCAGGTCCAGCCCGGCGACCTGATCGCCCGAGTCGGAGCGACCGGGAACGTCACCGGACCGCATCTCCACTTCGAGATTCGTGTGAGCGGTACGGCGGTCGACCCGCTACCGATCCTCGAATCTCGGGCCACCCGCTGAGCCCGTCGGCGATCGCAGCGATTCCCGTGCAACACGTCATCGTCGTCGGCGACATCCACACCCAAGCGGAGAAGTTCTGGCGGATCCTGCGGGAGTCAGGCTGCTCTGATGACGCGCTCGAGCCGGCCGCGCGACTGGTGGACCGCGACGACACGCGCCTCGTCCTCCTCGGCGACCTCGTGCACGCCAAGAGCCGGCAACGCTACGCCGACCTCGTGAACGTGCGGCGCTACGACGAGTACAACCCGCGAAACTTGAAGATCGCCGAGGCAGCCCAGGAGTCGTTCTTGTACGACGTCCGGCGCTTCCAGGCGGCGCTCCCCGAAGGGCGCATGACGATCATCATGGGCAATCACGATTTCAACGCCGTCAGCGACGAACAGGGTCCGCTGCGCACCGACGACGTGTCGCACCTCGAGTGGAAGCCGAACTACGGGACGTCACTACCGGACGACCTGCAGGCGTGGATCAGCACGTGGCCCAGCGAGGTGATCATCGACGGGCTCCATCTCGCCCACGTCGGTCCCCTGCCAGAGCACAACACGTACGACAACGCGTTCTACCTCGAGAACCGCAGGCGCTGGATCTACGAAGAGGATGACGTGATGGAGCAGACCCCGCACCGCCTAGGGGTCTACGGCCATACGCCCGTTCGGGGCGGCGTCAACATTGCCTCGCAGGGTCGCGCGGTGCTGCTCGACACCAACGGACACGGCGACGAGTACACGTATCTCGACGTCAGGATCGACGAGGACGGCTACCACCTGCGCATGCGCGGCCTGTTCTTCGACGAACTCATCGCCCGCTGAGCGCGCAGCGCTCCCCCGGCGCCCCGCGAGTCCTCACTCGAAGGCGAGGGCACCGTCGTAGTTGGGGGCGTACACCACCCAGAGCTTGAACGGCGCGAGGTCGACCCCACCTTCCTCGGTGGAGAACTGGACGCCCTGCCCGGCGTCGAGCGACCACGTACCGTGCACCGCGGCACCGCGCACGAACAGCGTCGCCGGACCGCCCCGCAACGGGATGTACAGGCGCCCCTCGGCATCGTTGGGGATGGCGCGCGCCTCGATCGACACCACCAGCACCGCGTCGAGCAACACGGCCTGTCCCGACGCGTCGCTCGCCGGTACACCGTTCCTGACCCAACGGTAGGCATTGACGGCACGTTCGTAGCGGAACGCCGTCTCGTACGACCCACCGTAGCGGTAGCGGATCTCCTCCACCTCATCGAGGTCCGGATCGGGCCGGTAGATGACGCCGGCGACGGTGCGCCCGCGCCCGAGATCGATCCGGTTCACCGCCTGGCGCAAGGCGTTCCCGCCCGCGAACAGGTTGTACGGCGCGCTGCCGTCGCCGCGGCTGAAGAGTTCACCCCGGGTGAAGGAGTTCAGCGTCGGCGCGGCCGTCGCACTGATGGCGGCGAGCGCGCCGGGCGAACCCCCGTCGTGCACCATGACCGCGTCCATGCTGCGCGACAAGTCGACCATGTAATCGCGGGCGCTGCGCACCGGCCCGACACGCTCCGGGTCGGTGCGATCGAACACGAACACCAGTCGCGTCAAGGCGCCCTCGACGGGCATCTCGTGCACCTGCGTCGCCGGGTTGATGCCGTGTTGGGGATACCCGCCGACGTTGTCGACCACCACGGCCATCGGGCGCTCGAGCGTCTGACGGAACGGGGTACTGGGCGGAGCCGGTGACCCCGTCGGAGTGGCACTGCCGTCCGGACCGGCCGCAGCGCCGAGGCCGAGCTCGTCGGGACGATCGCTCGGGGGACCGGTCTGCCCCGCCCGGGCCGCGTCGCCACCGGCCGGCGCCTCGATCTCACGACTGCCGACCGAGGTCGCCGCTGCGCTCACGTCGCTCGTCGCGTCGACGGCCGGGGCCTGCGCCACCGGCTCGGGCGAGAGGACCTCGGCGCGCAGCTGGGGCGTCGGTACCGGCACCGGAGCCGCGACCGCCACCTGTGGCACGACCCCGACCTCGCGCGCCGGGCTCACATCCGTGCGGATCGACGGCACGGCCACCGGGCGGGCGGCCACGACCTCGGTCGCGATCGCTGGGACGGGAACCGAGGCTGGTTGCGGAATCTCGGTCCGCAACGCCGGCGTCGGCACCGGCACAGCTGCCGCCACGCTCACCGTGGGCGTCGGCGCGATCGCCCGCGGCTCAGGGATGACGGTCGCGACCGCAGGGATGGGCACTTGGATACGCTGGGCCAACGGTGACGGCGCCAACTCCGGCGTGACGATCTCCGGCAGCGGCGTCGTCGCGACGTTCGCGACCGGTGCGTCGGTGGCCGCCGTCGGCACCGACGGCGTGGGCAGCGGCGGCGAGGGGGCCGCCTCGACGACAGGATCCGGCGCGGCCGGACTCGGGTCGGGTGCGGGGGGTTGCACGGTCTGCGGTGCCGGATCGGGCGACGCTGGCACCGGCTGCGGCGCCGTGGCCGCCTGCGGCACGCCGATCTCGACGTCCTCGACCTGCGGTCGCGGCGTGGTCGCCGCCGGCGCATCGACCGTCGGCGCCTGGACGACCTCCTCGGCCAACGCCGGCACGCCGATGTCGATGACGAGGTAGGTCGGTTCCTGAACCGGCTGGGGCAGTTGCAGCGACCACAGCACGAGCCACACGATCAGCGCGTGCAGCACGACCGACAACGCCGCCGCCCGACGCCGGTCGGGGTCACGCACGAGCCCTCGCCAACCATCGCGCGTACCCTGCAGCAGCGCATGGATCAGGACCTGGATGGCGGGTGGCTGGCGGCGCTCGAGCATCGCTTCGCCTCAGCCTCCTGTCGCGATGGCGATGCGCTGCGCACCGGACTGCTTGATCACGTCCATGATCTGCACGACGAAGCCGTGCGGCACCGTGGCGTCCGCACGCAACACGACCGTCGTCTGGCCGGTGTCGGCGATCAGCTGCTGCAATATTGCCGCGAGCGCGTCGGGCTCGATCTGCGTACCGCCCACGAAGACGCGCTCGTCGGGCGTGACCGTCACGGTCGGCAGGTCGCTCGGCGTGGCCTCGGCCGTCTGCGCCTGCGGCAGGTCGACCGGAAGCCCCGTCTCGAGCGAGATGAACGTGGTGGACACCATGAAGAAGATGATCAGCAAGAACACCACGTCGACCATGGCCGTGAGATCGATCCCCACGGGCATGCGCCCGCCCCGCAGAGCGCGCCGCGAGCCGAGGCGACTCGCCACGTCAGCCCTCCGACTCGTCCGGCTCGCGTCGCACCTGCAACCGCGCGCGGGTCGGCGACGAGCCGGTGGGCCCCGCGGCGGCGGCACGCGCGGCCATCGACGGACCGACCGGCGCGACGCGCGGCGGCAGCGGCCGCTCGTCTTCGATCACGGCGCGGTCGAACAAGGTCGGCGCGTCGCCTGCGCTGCGCGCACTCGGTACTGCGCCGCCCGCTGGGGCGGCGGCCGGGATGTCGCTGGCCTGGGCGGCACCCGCACTGCGACGCGTCGGCGTCGGCCCAGCACCTGCGGTCGCACCGGTCGTCCCCCCCGCCGCCTCGCCCGCCGGGCGTTGCTCGTCGCGGTCCTTGCGGGCTGCGACCGCCTGGACGACGTTCGCCATGAGTTCCTCGCGGCGCCGATCGATCTCGAGCAAGATCGTGTCGACCTTGCTGGCCAGGAAGCTCTGCCCCACCAGCGTCGGAATGGCGACGATCAGGCCCGCTGCGGTCGTGACGAGGGCTTGGCCGATGCCTCCCGCCAACAGGGCAGGGTTGCCCGTGCCGGACCCGCTGATCTCGCCGAAGGCGATGATCATGCCCGTGACGGTGCCCAACAGGCCGAGGAGCGGGGCCACCTGTGCGATCGTCGCTAGCGGCCGCAGCCCGCGGGTGAGGCGCTGTTCCTCCTGCAGTGAGGCATCTTGGAACGCCGCCTCGACCGCCTGACGGCCATACGGGAGCCGCAAGAGGGCCGCATGCAACGTCCGCGAGATGGGTCCACCGTGCTGCTCGCACGCATCGAGCGCCAACTCGAGGTCTCGATCGCGCACGGCGGCGTTCACGCGAGTCATCAACACGTCGCCATCGAGACGTTCGCGTGAGAGCTTGGCAAAACGCACCAAGAAGAGGTAGACGGCGTATATCGACAGCACGGCGATGGCGAGCAGGACGACGCCACCGGAGATCAAAAGGTCCATGAACGGCTCCCTCGGGTGATCCGCATCGTGGTAAGCGTACGAACGTGAGCGGTGAAGGGCATGAGAACACGGCGACCTGCGCCGGGTGTTGTCCTCGGCGTGGTCATCCCGTGGTCCGCATCCCCGCCGCGATGCCGAGGAGGCTGACGAGGACGGCCTCCTCGAGCTCGCCGCGCTCGGCCGAACCCGTCCTGGCCGCGGTCGAACCAGGGGCGTCGAGCCGTGTGTCGGCAGCACCCTCGGCGGGCGCGTCGGCAGGCGCGGCCCGCAGGCGCTTGAGCAGCGCGACCTGCAGGAACGAGAGCGGATCGACGTAAGGGTTGCGCAACGCGATGCCACGCTGCAACGTGGTGTCGTGCGCTTCCAGGCGCTTCCCGGTGGCGAGTTCGACGCGTTCGACGCTCAACGCGTGCTCGTCGCGGATGAGCGGCCAGAAGCGCTCGCGGAGGTCGTCGGGCACGAGATCGAGGTACGCCCTGAAGATGCCGAGGTCCGCCTTCGCGAGGCTCATCGCGGCAAGGTCCAGGACGCTTGCCAGGAACGGCCAGGTACGGACCATCTCGATCAGGCGGTCATCGTCGATCGTCGCGAGCCCACTGCCCAAACCGAACCAACCGGGGAGGTTCGCACGGGTCTGCGTCCAAGCGAAGACCCACGGGATCGCACGCAGGTTGGCGAGCGAGCGATCGCCGCGCCGCCGAGCTGGGCGCGAACCCACGTCGAGCCGGCTGATCTCCTCGATGGGCGTCACCGCGTGGAAGAAGTCGAGGAACCCCTCCCTCTCGAGCAGGCCGCGGTACGCCGCCCGCGACGCCGCTGCTGCTGCGGACAAGGCAGCACCGTGCTCAGGCACCATGTCATGGATACCCCGGGCGTCGCGGGCGGAGGCGAGGACGAACGCGTGCAACACCTGTTCCAGATGGCGATGCGCCAGATCGGGATCGGCGTACCGCTCTGCCAACGCCTCCCCCTGCTCCGTCATGCGCATGCGCCCTGAGAGCGTCCCAGCTGGTTGCGCGAGGATGGCGGCGCCGGCCGGACCACCGCCGCGGCCGATCGAGGTGCCGCGCCCGTGGAACAAGCGCAACGCCACGCCGTGCTCGCGAGCCACCGCGGCGAGCCCGCGCTGCGCCTCGTGCAGCGCCCAGTTCGCTGCCAGGAAGCCTACGTCCTTGTTGGAGTCCGAGTAGCCGATCATCACCTCTTGCACACCCCGGCCCGACACGTGGCGTCGGTAGACCGGCAGGCTCAACAGGGCGTCGAGCACGGCCGGTGCTGCGTCCAGGTCGGTCTCGGTCTCGAAGAGCGGCGTCACGTCGACGCCGCGCACGCCCGCCTGCTTCGCCAGCAGGAGCACCTCGAGCACGTCTGACACGCCCTCGGTCATGGACACCACGTAGTTGCCGAAGGCCTCAGCGCCGAAGCGCTTCCGCACGCGCCCCACCACCTCGAGCGTGTCGAGCGCCAGCCGCGCCTCGTCGTCCATCGGGTCGTCGGGCCGCAGCAGCGGACGCGGATGCTCGAGCTCACTGACGAGCAGCGCGACGCGCGCCGACTCGTCGAGTTCGGCATACTCGTCGCGCACGGCTGCCCTGCGCAGGAGGTCGGCGACGGCACGCTCGTGCGCACCGGAGTGCTCACGTACGTCGAGCGGTGCCAGGTGGAAGCGCGTGGCCTGGGCCGCGTAGTGCAGCGGCCGCACGAAGGCGTCCGCCGCTCGGCCCGCACGCGCGCCGTGGAGCGCGCGCTCGAGCTCGGCGAGGTCGTGTAGGTAGGCATCGGCACCACGCTCCGGCGCCTCGCCCGGTTCGGCAGCCTCCCCCGCGCGACCGCCGCCAGGCGCTTCGCCCTCGGCGCCGCCGTGCGCCCGGTCCGTGTCGACGCCCGCGCGGCGCCGCTCGGACGCCAGGGCGGTGCGCGTCGTCGCGAGCCGACGCCGGAACGGCTCGTGCTGGTGGCGTTCGTCGTGCCCGAAGCGCTCCTCGGCGCGGAGCGTGTCCGCCGCGAAGGCGTCGTCGACGTGTACACGTTGCTCCCACTGCGACAGCGCATCGTGCAGGGCGTCGACACCGGCGATGTGGGCGTCGAGCGCGAGCTCGGCGTGGCGAGCATAGACGGCGCGCATCACGTCCGGCGTCACGTTGGGGTTGCCGTCACGATCGCCACCGATCCAGGAGCGGAAGCGCAGTACCGGCGGCAGTGGCTCCTGGAGCGGGTCGTCGTAGGCGGTCCGCAGCGCGTCCTCGAGGTCTCCCATCAAGCGCGGCACCGCTTCGAGGAGCGACCGACGGACGTACCCCAACGCGCCCTCCGCCTCGTCCAGCACCGTCGGCCTGCGCTGGCTCAGCTCACGTGTCTGCCACATCGTCGCGATCTCCGCCACGACGGCCGCCTTCGCGGCGCTCCGGGCCGGTGGGGCGAGCTGTCGCTCGCCGAGGTCGCGCATGCGCAGGGCGATCCGTTCGAGTGAGCGCCGCACGGTTGCACGCTTCACCTCGGTCGGGTGGGCGGTGAGCGTGAGCTGTACGTCGAGCTCGTCGAGCAACGTCCGCACCTCCGCGTGGCCCCAGCCGTCGTCGCGCAGGCGCGCGATCGCCGCAGCGATCGACTCGCTCCGCGGCGCCTCGGCGCTGGCCGCGCCCTCACGGAGTCGGTTCACGCGCACGCGGTGGATCTGCTCGGCCACGTTCACGAGCTGGAAGAACAGCGTGAACGCGCGCAGCACGCGTTCGGCGGTCGGCAGGTCGAGCTCGTCGACCAACGCACGCAGGCTGGCGGTGGCCTCGTCGTCGCGATCCGCCGAACGCGGACGCTCGCCCGCCTCGCGCGCGGCCGTCTCGGCAGCCCGGCGGTGCTTGGTCAACGCGCGCACTCGCTCGACGGTGTCGAACACCGCCTCACCCTCCTGCTCACGGATGACGTCACCGAGGCTGCTCGCGAGCAGATCGACGTCGTGGCGCAGGCGCTCGAACGCGGCCGCCTCGAGGGCAGCGACGTCGGCACGGCCCTGGCCCTGGGCGTCGCGGCTCACGACGCCTCCTCGGCGCGCCAGCGGACGCGCTCGATCGCGTGCGCTCGCCGACCCTCGAGCGTCAACACCACGGCGCACAGCGTCGCCGTCCCGGTGGCTGGTTTGAAGCGCCGCGGACGCTTCGTGCGCATGCGATGGTGGACCTCCTCGAAGCGCATCCCGATGGACGAGTGCTCGACGCCGGTCATGCCGACGTCGGTGATCGAGGCCGTGCCTTGGTGGATCGCTTCGTCGGCGGTCTGCACGTGCGTGTGGGAGCCGATCACCGCGCTGACGCGGCCTTCGAGGTGGTAGGTGAGGACGCGCTTCTCGCTCGTTGCCTCGGCGTGCACCTCGACGATCACCGGGTCGTTCGGCCCGGCGGCCTCGACGATCGCGTCGGCGGCGTCGAAGGGGTCGTCCATCGGGTCCATGAAGATGCGTCCCATCACCTGACCGATGGTGACACGCGTGCCGTCGCGAGCCGGGAGGGTCACGAAACCCACGCCTGGAGTCCCACGCGGGTACGTCAAGGGACGCACGAGCCGCGGCGTCTCCTCGAGGAGCTCGGCCGTCTCTGCTTGATCGAACGTGTGGTTGCCGAGCGTGACGACGTCGACGCCCGCATCCCGCAGGCTCCGGAACTGGCTGCGTGTGATACCGAAACCAGCGGCGCAGTTCTCGCCGTTGGCCACCACGAAGTCGAAGTCGTCGCGATGCCGCTTCAGGTAGGCCTGGACCGCGGCGATGCCTGGAGCGCCGTACACGTCACCGATGAAGAGCAGCCGCATGCGGCACGGTACCGCACCTGCGCATCGGTCTCCGCGTCGGCACGTCGAGCGCCACGGCCCGAGCGACTGGCCGCCCGGCCGCGCGGCAGGGCGGTGGTAGCCTGGGCCATGGACTTCGACGCCATCGACAGGCGCATCCTGGCCATCTTGCGCGAGGACGGCCGCGCCACGCATGCGGCGATGGCCAAAGCCATCGGCCTCTCGGCTCCCGCCATCGGCGAGAGGGTGCGCAAGCTGGAACACGCCGGCGTGATCACGGGCTTTCGCGCCGTGATCGAGCCGGCCGCCGTGGGACTCGGCATCTGCGCCTTCGTCGCCATCTCGCCGCAGCCCCGCAAGTCGGCGACGGCGCTTGTCGAACGCCTGCTCTCGCTGCCCGAGATCGAGGAGCTCCATGCGGTGGCGGGCACGTACGCGTACGTCGCCAAGGTGCGCGTGACCGACACGCCTGCTCTCGACGGGTTCCTCGATCGGCTCTTCATGCTCGACGGCGTGGAACGGACCGAGACGACGATGGTCCTGCGCACCAACGCCGAACGTCCCCTGCACCTCCCCTGGCCGGCACCGGTCGAGATCGTCTGAACAGCCCGTCGACGTCACCGTGCGCGCCCTGCTCGCCGACGACCTCACCGCCTACCTCCCACGGCGCACCCCGAGCACGGCACTCTGGTCGCCGGTGCTATGGCGCCTGCAAGGCTTCCACGAACCAGACAGGCAGACGCTCGCGTTCGCGCGCCAGGAAGGCCGGTGCGTCGGCGTCGAGCAGGTACGTGACCGCGTGGTCTTCGCGGCTGCGAACCGCGCGCCCGTAGGCCTGCACCAGCGTGAGGCTCGTCCGCCAGGCGTACCAGCCCGGGTCTCGAGCGCGGCGAGCCGCGACTTGGGCGTCACCGAGGTACGGGTACGGCAGCTTGCAGATGACCTGCCAGCGAGCCAGGTCGTCGACGAGGTCGAGTCCCTCGGTCATCGAAGGCGTGAGCAAGACGGTCGGTTCCGGCCGCGTCAGGTGGTCCTCCAGGGCCGCCTGACGGCCCTCCGCGCTCACGTGGCTGACGATGCGGCGGCGCAGGTGCGCGGGAAGACCGTCGTGCAGCGCACTAGCGATCCGGTACGAGTGGGTGTGGATCACGCCCTTCTCGGTCTCGTGGTCTTCCATGATGGCCGCGACCTCGTCGATCAAGCGCGGCAGTTCGCGCGCCTGGTGATGGCGCGTGAGCCGCGCCACGGGCCGCAACACCAGCGGCCGTCGCTCGGGTGGGAAGTTGCTCGCGACGCGGATCACGGCCGCCTCCTCGCGCGGCACCCCCAGCCCGCGCAGGAAGGTGGTCTCGTCCAGGACGGTCGCGCTGAGCATCAACACGCGCCGGGCATGACCGAGCAGGAGTTCCTCGGCGAACGGGCCGACCTCGACGGGCTTCCAGCCGAGCCAGGTCGAGCCGTTGTCGAAGCCGTGTTCGCATACCCACTCGACGCCCGCGTCCCACGTGTCCGTCAGCCAGCGCAGTCGTCGAACTTGGCCGTCGAGCCATTGCAGCGTCTGGAGCTTCCCGAGGTCGGACTGTCGCAGGTGGCGGCCGGCCACGATCTCGCCGTCGACTTGGGCGCGGCGGGCGATGAGCCGCGGGAGCAAGGCGTCGGCGACGTCGACCGCGTAGTCGGGATCGATGAAGGCCGGTAGGCGCTCGTCGATGCCGGCGCGCTCGAGCGCCGTGTCCGTCAGGCGCACGTGCAGGTACTGCATCAGATGGGCTTCGACGCCGTGAGCCTCGTCGAGCACGAGCAGCTCGCGTTCACCGAAGCCACCGGCATCGTTGACCTGGTGCAGGAAGCCGGCGTAGTTCATGAGCGCCACGGGGGCGGCCAGGGCGGCGTCGCGGGCACGATAGTAGCCGCACGCGTCGCAGGCCGGGAAGGTGTGGCCCATCAAGCA
>PWQI01000098.1 GCA_003556805.1 Trueperaceae bacterium
ATGTCGCCCTCGAACTCGCGCTCACCGAGCGTCTGCAGGTTGCCGAAGCGGCCTTGGTGGTGGGTGAGCAGCGACACGCGATCACCGCGGTACGCCGCAGCGAGACTGACACCAAAGCCCTGCCGCACCGTAGCGGCGGGATCGTCGAGGTACCGCACCTGCACGCTTGCGAACGTCGCCGCACCGAGCGCACCCGTCGCACCGAGCGTGGCGACCTGCTTCGCGCTGTCGGGCGTGAAGCGCACCTCGTAGCGAGCGCTCGCGTCCAGGGCGTCGCCATCGAACGCGATACCGGCCGTCAGGACGGTAGCGTTGCGCATCGGGTTGCCCAGGTCCACCACCTGCGCGGCCGAGCCCTCGAGGCGCAACCGCTCCGTGAGCGGGTAGCGGGTGTCGAGGCCGACGCGCAAGCTGCCCGCAGTCGGGCTCACGCCCCCTGGGATCTCGTACTCGGCAACGACGGTGGAGCGACCCAAGGGCAGCGCGCCGTCCAGATCACACGACGCAATACCCGACTGGCACGCGAGACGCGCCAACGCCGCATGCTCGAAGCCGCTCTGCAACCCGAGCAGCAGCGCATGGCCCTGCCCCCACGTGATGCGATCGGTCAACCGTACCTCCAGGGCGTCGGACAACCGATACGCGACGCTCAGATCGGTCACGCTGGTGACGCCCGCGCCGAGGCCCTGCAGGTGTGCCACGCGCACCTCGCTGCCCGCAAGCCCGAGCACGTCACGCACCGCCACCGAACCCAGTGCGCGCACGCCGCGCGCGTCGGCCTGCGCCCCAACCTCCATCCGCGGCCGCGTGCCGACCAGCAGGTCACCGAGGCGCACGTCGTCGCGGCCCTGATACGCGGCCGAGAGCCGCCCATCGAAGTCGCCCTCGTCCGAGCGCGTGAAGCTGTGCCACCGACCACTCGCAACCAGCGTCCACTCGGGCGTCAGCGCGTAGGCACCACCGAGCTTCACGGCGTGCCCCGCCCGCGTATCGTCGGTGACACCTCCGCCGCGGTAGCCGACGCCCCAGAAGCGGTACTCGGCCTCGGACCGCAGCGGACCCTCGGCGTAGCGCACGCCCAGCGCGACCCCAAGGCCGCCGGCGTTCTCGTCACTGCCGAAGCCCACGTCGAGATCGGCCGTCACCGCACCGAGGTCCACCGCGACACTCGCCGCGGCCAACCGCTCGAACTCGCCGACGCCGCGCGTCTCCTGACTGAGGCTGGCCCGCACGGTTACGTCACCGAGGTCGTAGCTCGCCTGCACGCCGAACTGGGGGAACGGCGGCGCATCATCGACGCTCGTCAACCGGTAGCTGGCACGCAACGAATAGCTGTTGCCTTCCCCGTCCTCCAGCGGCAAGGGACGCGTCAATAGGACGACCCCGACGACCTCGTCAACGGCGTAGTCGGCCGCCGGTTGCAAGACCCGCACTAGTGGGTCGCCGTCGTCGAGGAGCAAGCGGCCGTCGAACCGGTCGCGCTTGATCACCTCGAGCCGCAGCGTGCCCGGGAGCACCTGGGCGTGGGGAAGGCGATAAGCGCTCGTGCCGTCGGACGGTAGCTCCACGTCAGAGACCACGTCGCGCACCGGCACGTACGCCGCGTACGCTTGCACGCCGAATCCGCTCGCGTCCGACCACCCGCCGCTCAGGCCGGTGTAGCTGCGCGCACTGTGAAATGCACCCACGAAGTGCGCGGTGAAGTCGCCGTACTGCACGAAGTCCTGCCCGCGCTCGAGGCGCGCGAACACGCCGTGCCGGCTGTGCGCATCGGCGCTCTGCGCACCGCTGCTGCCGACCACTGGGAAGCGTTCGTAGGGGTCCTCTTGAAGGCCGAGCGGCTCGAGCGGCGCCTGCGCCGCTAGCGTGAGGAGCGCGTCGCCGAGTACGGCGCCGCGGGCGAACACGCTGCCCGACGCGCCGAAACGCAGACCGTCGCGGTAGTGGACACCCAGGCTGCCGAGGCCGTTCACGATCCAGGGGCGGGCCTCTGCGGCGACCTCGAACGCCACCTCGGCCTCCGCGAGCCCGACGGCAGCGGTAATCGCAAAGCGGCCGGGGCTGGCGACGGGCGCCAACTCGAGCACGCCGCGTCCATCCCGGAACGCAACCTGATGGCCAGCCTGCCGCGGGTCCGCGTCCGGCGACGCGATCGAGCCACCCGCGACGTCGACCGTGACGAAGCTGTCGCTCGGCACCATGCCCCAGGCGTCGGTAACGGTGATCTCGAAGCGTAGCGTCGCGACCGTGCCGGCCACGAGCGGCGACACCGCTTCGATCCCGATGGTGGCCGGCGCCCCCGCAAGGAACACGACGACCTCGTCACGCTCGACGTTGCCGCCATGCTCGCTCTCGAGACGCAGCGTGTTGGGTCCTGCCCGAAGCGTCACACCGATGTAGTCGAGGGTCTGGCGACCGAGCCCAGCATCGCGCACGAGCCGCCCGACACGATCGTCAGGCACGAGTTCGTCGTTCACGAAGAGTCGCACCACGTGGCCGAGTCCGGCCGCAACCGTGACGCGGGTGACCCTCCCGCTGCGCACGAGGCTATCGTCGGCAGGGGTCAGGATGGCTGGTCCGACGCGCGCGCGGTCGACCTGCGGCGCGCCCGCGTGCGCGCCGCCGCGCGTGTCGTCGCGGTCGCCCCGGCGATCGTGGTCGTCCACGTCGCCGCGACCCGGGTCGGCAGGTTCGTCCTCGTCAGGTAGGTTGCGCGCGACATCACCCAGGACGCGCCGGTAGAGCTCGAGCCCTTCCGGGTCGCCGATCAGCACTTCGGGCTCTGGTGTGCGCGCGATGAGGGTGTGGTCGGCGTCGGAGGAAACGATCGTGTCGTCGTGCAGGACGGCGTAGCTCACCTGCGCGGCGGCGCGGCCGGCGAGGTCGAACACGAGCGCGCCATCGACTTCCCGCGGGTCGTCGACGCCCTCGCCATCGACGCGACTACTGCCGAGGGCGTAGCGCGCGCCGTCCGGTAGGCGACTGACGAGCCCGAGGCCATCGAGCACCGGCAGGTGGCGCGCGGCCAAGTCGACCGTGACGACGGTCGACAGGTTCGGCGCCGGCAATTTGGGGACCGCCGCCAGCGTCACGCGAACGCTGGCCGGCTGCCCCGCGGCCGGGACGTCACCGCTGGCAGGATCGCAGGCGTAGGCCAGCAGCTGCAACGCGGCGGCACCGGCCTCTCGACCCTCCAGCACGTACCGTGCGATGGCATCCCCGCCAGCCGGTAGTTCGAGCGTCGTCGGCCCGTCGAGGAGCGCGACGCGAGAGCTGACGCTCGGCACGAGCCACACGCGCAACGGTCGATCGAGCTGGTTGCGGACGCGCGCCTCGACCTCGAAGACGTCGCCGACGTAGAGGCTCTGCTCGCCGGACGCGAGCGTCAGCACGCTGTCGAGTGCGGCGCCGGAACACTCGGGCGCCGCGGACGACAGCGCGAACCCCGTTGCGAAGCAGAGTGCGAAGCACAGAAGGCGCGTGAGGGCGACAAGCGTCCTCATGGGCGCACCTCCCAGCGGACGATTGGTGGCGTCAGCGACAGCGGCGTGGCGACCGGCACGACGTCGTAATGGACCACCACCACGTCACCGGCGGCGAGGTCACCGAGGCCGAGCGTGAGACCGTCGAGGTTCATTGCGACGCCGTCTTGGCGCACCGGTGTGCTCAGCAGTCGCGCGCCTGGCGGCAGATCGTCGACCACGACCACGCCGCGAAGCGCCTCACTCACCGCGACCGACAGGCTCACCCGCACGGCACCGCCGCCTTCGGCGTCGCCGGCGGCCGAGCCATCGAGGGCCGCCCATGACTTCACGAGCGTGAGGGGACCCATCGCCACCATCAGCTGCTCGCGCACGACGAGCTCCGCCTGGGGTGGCGCGAACGGCAGGTCTTGGCGCGTGATCGTGCCCGGCCACAGCGTGAGCCGCCAGACGCCATCGCCCGCTTCGGCGGCGGTGCGGTCGAGCCAGCGCGGCGGCAGGGTGGTCGCGTCGAGCTTCAGGCTGATGACGCCCGGCACCAGATCGGGGAAGGTGTAGCGTCCCTCGGCGTCGGTGACGGTCGAGCGGCCGTCGGGAAGGTACAAGCGCAGGCCCGCCAGCGGCACGTCGACCTCGCGGTCGAATGATCCGTCCTGATCGACGTCCACGAAGGCCGTGCCGAGCAGCACCGAGCGTGGACTCAGGATACCGGGCACCACCAGCGTCGCCGCGGACGACACAGCGGCCGCTGCGACGTCACCATCGGCGCCATACGCCCGCACCTCAGCCCGGTTGACGATCGCGGCGCCAACGGGCACGTGCGGCAGTACCCGCACGTCGAAGCGCACTTCATGGTGCTCGCCGAGAGCGAGCGGTGGCAACGTCCACCGCAGGGTGCCCCCGTCGACATCCGGCTCGAGCGGTTGCTCGGTACCGTCCGCAAACAGAACCCGCGCCGTCCCCGGCAGGTATCGGACCTCGTCCGGCAGGGTGTCCACCAACTCCGTCGCGGGCAACGCCACGTCGCTGGACGGGTTGCTGGGGATCAACAAATAGCGAATCCGCTCGCCCGGCCGCGCCTGCTCCGGGTCTGCGCTCTTCGCGAGTGCGATGCGCAGCTCCTTCACTGGATGCTCGGTCGCGTCGCTCTCACGCCGGCCTGCATCGCCGGCGTCGACGGTCACGCGGTTGCGGACCACGGCCCCGATCGCCGTATCGCGTCGCACGGCCGTCTCGACGACGAGGGTGACGGTCATCCCAGCCGGCACTTCCGCGAACCGCCACATGAGTGCTCCGTCGACGTGTTCGACGCTCGCGACCGCACTGAGATCAGTCTCGGGATCGACGATCGTTCCCTCCGTCACGAAGCTCGGAACCTCGAGGGCGAGGTCGAGCGTGTCACGCACGACGACGTCACGGAGCGTGACCGGCCCCGCGGTGAAGGTGATCTCGTAGCGCAGCGCGGCACCCGCGAACACCGCCTCACCGGACGGCGGTTGCGCGTCCTTGACGGGACCGTCGAAGCCGATTGGAGCAACCACGACGCGACCCACGTTCCCGTCGTCCACGACGGACGGTTCATCAGCGCAGGCGCCCACGAGGTCGAGGTACACCTCGCCGCCCACGGTCGCATCGGTGGCGAGTTCCACCAGAACGAGCAACGCGACGCGCTCGCCGATGGGGACGTCGGCGAGCGACGTCACGACCGGATCGTCGGGGCCCGGAACGCCGTCGCCGTCGAGGTCGAG
The DNA here is from genome assembly GCA_003556805.1 of Trueperaceae bacterium. Lineage (GTDB taxonomy): Bacteria > Deinococcota > Deinococci > Deinococcales > Trueperaceae > CSSed10-48. The sequence goes on from PWQI01000098.1 coordinate 5,231, forward strand.
CACGATCCGCACGTCGAGCGGCGCGACGCTGCTGGCGCCCAGCACGGCGGCAGTGAGCCGGATGTCGACCGGCACGTTGCCGGTGTTGCGGACCTCGTACGCGAGGACGGCTGTCAAGCCTGCCACGCGTTCGACGCTCTGGCCCGGAGCGGCGACCGTGCCGTCGGGCGTGATCGCGAGGCGGCACACGCCGAGGACGGTGTGCTCGGTGGTGTTGCTGGTCGCGGCGCGGTCGTCGTGGACGAGCTCGGCCTGGTTGCGGACGGCTGCGCCGGCAGGCGCGTCGTCGCGCACGGTCG
>PWQI01000280.1 GCA_003556805.1 Trueperaceae bacterium
AGGCGTTCTCGGCGCGGCTGGTGGCAACCGCGCGACCGTACGGAGGCGTGGGCTCGCCGAAGGTGCTCGGAGCGATCGTCAACCGCCTGAACGAGCCGATGCCCGAGGTCACCGGCGGCACGCGCAGCCGCTTGAAGCAGCCGGAGCGCGTGATCGACCCCGACGATCTCGCTGCCGCCCTGCCGGCGTTCGGCGAGACCGGCTTCGCCCTGATCGGCGCCGTACCGTGGGATCCTGCGATGGTCACGCCGCGCGTGATCGACGTCGCCCATCACCTGGACGCCGAGCCGATCCACGCCGGCGAGTGGGAGACACGTCGCGTGGTCGACGTGGCGATGATCGCTCGCACGGTCCGCAACATGACGCACCGCCTTCGGCCCGAGGCGCTGGTGGTCGCGCCCGGCGACCGCGACGACGTGCTGGTGGCGGCCTGTTTGTCGGCCCTGAACGGCGTGCCGCTCGCGGGCATCGTCGTCACAGGCGGGCTCGAACCCGGCGCCGAGACGCTCAAGCTGTGCGAGCGCGCGTTCGCGACCGGCCTGCCGCTGTTGCGCACCGAGACCGACTCGTACGTCACCAGCGTGCGGGCGGCGGCCATGAACCTCGAGGTCCCGATCGACGATGTCGAGCGCATGGAGACGGTCATGGACGCCGTCGCGTCGCGGATCGACGTCGCCTACCTGCGCGAGCGCATCGCCACGGATCGTGAGCCGCGGCTGTCGCCAGCGGCGTTCATGCACCGGCTCGTGACCGCGGCTCGCGAAGCCGACGCCCGCATCGTCCTCCCGGAGGGCGAGGAGCCTCGAACCGTCCGGGCGGCGGCGATCAGCCAAGAGCGCGGCATCGCGCGCTGCGCCCTGATCGGTCGCAAGGCCGAGATCGAACGCGTCGCCGAGGCGCAGGGGGTGACGCTCCCCGCGGCCCTCGAGATCATCGAGCCGACGCCGTGGCTGCGCCAGCGCTACGTCAAGCGCATGGTCGAGCTGCGGCGCCACAAGGGCATGACCGAGCCGGTGGCACGCGAGCAGCTGCTCGACGACGTCACGCTCGCCACCATGATGCTCGAGGCGGGCCACGTCGACGGCCTGGTGTCGGGCGCGGTCCACACCACCGCGAACACGGTGCGCCCGGCGCTGCAGTTCATCAAGACCAAGCCGGACGCCAGTCTCATCAGCTCCGTCTTCTTCATGTGCCTGCCAGAACAGGTGCTGGCCTTCGCCGACTGCGCGATCAACCCCGACCCTGACGCGGCCGCGCTCGCCGACATCGCCATCCAGACGGCCGATTCGGCCGCCGCCTTCGGGATCCCGCCGCGCGTCGCGATGCTGTCGTTCAGCACCGGCACCTCGGGCAGTGGGAGCGACGTCGACAAGGTGCGTGAAGCCACCGCCTTGGTGCGCGAGCGCCGCCCCGATCTGCAGGTCGACGGCCCCTTGCAGTACGACGCCGCCACCGTCGAGAGCGTCGGCCACCAGAAGGCGCCCGACAGCGACGTCGCCGGTCGCGCGACGGTGCTGATCTTCCCGGACCTCAACACCGGCAACACCACCTACAAGGCCGTACAGCGCAGCGCCAACGTGGTGGCGATCGGGCCGATGCTGCAGGGGCTGCGTCGACCGGTCAACGACTTGTCGCGCGGCGCGCTGGTCGAGGACATCGTCTACACGATCGCGCTGACCGCCATCCAGGCCGTACAGGCGCGCTCGGAGACGGGGCAGGAGGCCGCGACCAGCACCTGAGCGACGCCGCCGCTGCCGACGCGAGCGCGAAACGCCGCGGAGCGCGCTCAGGGCGTATCATCGCTGCGCTATGCAGGTCTTGCCCGCCACCCTCGAGAAGCTCTCGTTCGACCGCGTGATCGCGGCGCTCGCGGAGCGCGCCGCGACACCGCTCGGGCGCGAGCGCGCGCTGCTGGTGCGTCCCGATCTCGACGACGCCGCGCGCACGCTGGCGTTCGAGCGCACCGACGAGGTCCTGCTCGGCGACGACCTGGCTCTCGGCGGCGTCGAGGACGTCCGGCCGCTGGTCGAGCGCGTCCGTGAGGGTGGGGTGCTCGACGGCCGCGAGATCCTCTCCATCGCGTACACGATGGATGCGGCGGCGACGGTCAGGCGAGCCATCGCGTCCGGCTATCGCCCGCGCCTGCGCGAGTTGGCGGAGGCGATGACGAGCTTCGACGGCGTGTTGCGCCTGGTGCGGGAGCAGCTCGACACGCAGGGCGAGGTACGCGACGACGCCACCCCGAAGCTGCGCGAGATCCGGCGGCGCCTGCAGCCGCTGCGAGGCCGCATCCGCGAGCGCCTGGCACAGCTGCTGGCGCAACACTCCGAGCACGTCCAGGATCCGATCGTCACCCTCCGGCGCGACCGCTACGTGATCCCGATCAAGGCCTCGGCGCAGTCGCGGGTGCCGGGCATCGTGGTCGACACGTCCGACTCGGGCCAGACGGTGTTCGTCGAACCGGCGCCGGTGGTGCCGATGAACAACGAACTGGTGTTGCTCGAGTTCGAGGAGCGCGACGAGGTCCGCCGGATCCTGCTCGCGCTCGGTCAGCGCGTCGCCTTCGAGCCCGGGCTCGAACCGACGTTGGCCGCGTTGGCCGAGCTCGATTTGGCGCTCGCGTCGGCCCGGTTGGCGCGCGAGTGGCGCCTGACGCGGCCCGACGTCGCAGCGGGTGCACCCGTCGCGCTCCCGGACGCCCGCCACCCGCTGGTCGAGGCGTGCGTGCCGAACGACGTGCTGCTCGCGGGCGCCGGGGGCGACGAGCGCTTGATGGTCGTCACCGGACCGAACGCCGGCGGCAAGACGGTGCTGCTCAAGACGCTCGGCCTGGCGGTGCTGATGGCCCACGCCGGGCTGTTCGTGGCGGCCGGCGCCGAGCGCCGCGCCGACGGCCGGCCGCGGCGCGTGCGGCTCCCGCGCGTGGCGTCGCTCCTCACCGACATCGGCGACGAGCAGAGCATCGAGGCGAGCCTCTCCACGTATGCCGCCCACCTCACGAACCTGCGCCGCATCGTCGACGTCGCGGATCCCGACACGTTGGTGTTGGTCGACGAGCTCGGCTCGGGCACCGACCCGGACGAGGGAGCAGCGTTGTCGCAAGCCATCCTCGAGGTGCTCGTGGAGCGCCGTGCCGTGGGCCTCGTGACCACGCACCTGGCGCCGCTCAAGGTGTTCGCGTCACGCACCGAGGGCGTGCTCAACGCGGCGATGCGTTTCGACGTCGAGGCGCTGGAGCCGACCTTCGAGCTCACGATCGGGCAGCCGGGGCGCTCCTACGCGCTCGCCATCGCGCGCCGGATCGGGCTGGACGAGCCGTTGCTCCAGCGCGCCGAGGCGCTGCTCGGACCAGAGGGGGCGCGTCTCGAGCGCTTGCTCGAGACGCTCGAGGGGCAGCGCGACGCGCTGCAGCGCGAGCTCGACGCCGCTCGCACCAGCAGCGACCAGGCGCGTGCCGAGGCGGAGCTGCTGCGCAGGCAGATCGAACGGCTGCGCGAGCGTGAGTCCGAGCTGCTGGCGCAGGCCGGCGAGAAGGCGGACGCGCTCCTGCACGACACGCTCCAGCGCGCCACGCAGCTGCGTCGGACGGCGCGCGAGCAGCCGGAGCAGCGCGGCAAGGCGCTCGAGGCGCTCCAGGCCCTGCGGCGCGAGACGCGCCAGAAGGCCGCGCAGGCGGGCGGCGAAGTGCGTGAGCCGCGTCCGGCCAAGGCCGATCCGCTCCGCCCGGGACAGGTCGTGCGGGTCGCCTCGTACGAGGCGGAGGGGCCGATCGTCGAGATCCGTGGCGACACCCTGGTGGTGCAGCTCGGCCTGCTCAAGGTGGAGGTGCCGCGGCGCGACGTCGCCCCGGTGGCGCCGAAGGCGCGCGCGCCCGGGCGTTCGGGTGGCCCCGGCCTCGCGACGCCGGCCGCCTCCGGCTTCGACCGCGAGCTCAACGTCAGGGGCGAGCGGGTCGAGGGCGCCCTCGAGGCGATCCGTGACTTCGTGAGCGAGGCCCACGCGTTGCAGGTCGAGTCGGTTCGGATCTTGCACGGCAAGGGGACGGGCGTGCTCCGTGACGCAGTGCGCCAGTACCTGCGAGAGGAGCGATTGGTGAGCAAGTTCGAAGACGCAGTCCCGTACGAGGGTGGCCACGGCGTGACCGTGGCCTACCTGCGCGAATGAGTCGTCCCGCCATCGTGTTCGATCTCGACGGCACCCTGGTCGATTCGCTCCCCGACATCGTCGCGAGCTTCCGGCACGCGTTCGGGGAGCTCGGGATCACGCCGCCGTCGGCGGCCCAGGTGCGCTCCGAGGTCGGGCTGCCGCTGGAGACCATGTACGAACGGTTCGCGCCGCGCGAGGCCGTCTCGGCGCTGGCGGCGGCCTACCGGCGCCACTATCCGGAGCACTTCGCCGACCAGTCGCGGCCGTACCCGGGCGTGCCCGAGCTCCTGGCCGAACTGCGTGAGCGTGGCTACGCCATCGCGGTGGCCACCACCAAGCGCAGCGACATGGCCACGCGCTTCGTGCACGCGATGGGGCTCGCAGACGCGATCGACCACGTCCAGGGAACCGACGGCTTTCCCCACAAGCCAGCGCCGGACGTGGTGCTGCGGGCGCTACAGGCCGTTGCGGGCGACGGGCGCTGGATGGTCGGCGACACGACGCACGACGTGGGCGCCGGCAAGGCTGCGGGACTCCGCACGTTCGCGGTCACGTGGGGGACCCACGACGCCGAGCGACTGCGGGCGGCGGGCGCCGACGTGGTGGCCGACGACCTCGCAGACCTGGTGGACGAGTTGGAACCGAGCGTGGGGCGCCGGCGCGGTAGCATCCCCAGATGAATCCTGAAGAGAACGACCGCCAGTACGTGATCGAGGCGCTGGCGGAGGACAGTTGGCGCATGTTCCGGATCTTGGGCGAGTTCGCTCAGGGGTTCGAGGAGATGGCCAACGTCGACAAGGCCGTGACGATCTTCGGCTCCGCGCGCCTCAAGAGCGACGACCCGTACAACGCGAAGGCCGAGCGCCTCGCGGCCAGCCTCGCTGGGCAGGGCTACGCCGTGATCACCGGCGGCGGCCCGGGCATCATGGAGGCGGGCAACAAGGGAGCGTTCGAGGCTGGCGGTCGCTCGATCGGCCTGAACGTCGACCTCCCCCACGAACAGGACCCGAACCCGTACCAGACCCACGAGCTGAAGTTCCGCTACTTCTTCATCCGCAAGGTGATGCTGGTGAAGTACTCGACCGCGTTCGTCGTGTTCCCCGGCGGTTTCGGGACGATCGACGAGCTGTTCGAGGCGCTGACGCTCGTGCAGACCAAGAAGGTCACGCCGTTCCCGATCTTCCTGGTCGGCGTGGAGTTCTGGCGCGGTCTGGTGCAGTGGTTGCAGGGCACGCTCGTTCGGCACGGCACGGTCTCGGAGCACGACCTCCACCTGTTCAAGGTGGTCGACGACGTCGACGAGATCAGCCGTGCCATCGACGCCTACTACCAGTCGTCGAGCCGCGCTGGCTTCGAGATGCC